>NZ_JBHVVI010000027.1:0-79382 GCF_042883685.1 Kitasatospora sp. NPDC058190 | reverse complement strand
GGCCGGCGATGAATCCCAAGCTGCCAGAGCGGATCCGCCACCGCCAAGACCCCCTCACCACGATCCCCGGTCGTAGCCGAAGAACCCCGCACCGCCGCGAGTGACGGGCAGCCCGGAGCGCGTCGATCCCCACCGACCCTCCCGGCCTGCACGAACACCCCCACCCACCCGACAAACAGTCCTAAAAGGGTGCAAAACGGACACTACTATCCGTCGTCGCACCCCACATCCACGTGTGAGCGCACTCACCACCCAGACCCCGGCGACATCACCGACCGACCCACCATCACCACGCAGAGTCAACACCAGGCACCCGCCACCGGTGACCGCCACCACACCCCGACCCCACAGGAACGACACCGGAACCGGGCAGGGCTGAAATGGCGGGGCCGACCCGTTCTGCATAGGCTCGAAGGGAATCCGCGCGCCCGCCGGGTCTTCCTGCGGCAGTGTTCGACCGCGGCGGCCGGCCCCCGATCCTGCCGCGCGAGGTCGCGCCGCGCCCGGTGCCGTCATGGACGCGAACGGCGCCGCGCCCTGGGTCGGTCGAGTTCGATGGGCCGTCCGTCGCACGGTGATCGTCGCAAGGGAGATCGATTCCCGTGGATCTCAACACCATCACCGAAGTCGTCCGCCGCCCCCCGGATCGACCGGGCGCGCACTGGCGCGAGGGCGACGCCTGGCTCGCCGGGGGAACGTGGCTGTTCTCCACGGAGCAGCCGGGCCTGCGTCGCCTGATCGACCTGACGGCGTTGCGTTGGGACGCCCTCGTGCCGGGCGACACGGGCCTTGAGATCGGCGCCACCTGCACCATCCGTGACCTGTATGCCTTCGTGCCGCCGGACGACTGGATCGCGGGCACCCTTGTCGCGACGAGCTGCGACGCGTTCCTGGCCTCGTTCAAGGTGTGGAACTCGGCGACCGTCGGCGGCAACATCTGCATGTCCCTGCCGGCCGGCCCGATGATCACGCTGACGGTCGCCCTGGAGGCGACGTACGAACTGTGCGCCCCGGACGGGTCCGCGCGCGTCGTCGACGCCCTCGACTTCGTGACCGGCGACAACCAGAACGTTCTGACTCCCGGGGAAGTCCTGCGGCGCATCACCATTCCGGCGCGCGCGCTGAGGAAACGCGCCACGCACCGACGCTTCGCGCTGACCCGCCTCGGCCGTTCGACGGTCTTCCTCGTCGGTACTCAGACGCCCGGCACGAACGACCTGCTGCTCACCGTCACGGCCGGCACCACACGGCCGGTGCGCCTTGCCTTCGACACCATGCCCGATGCCCGGACCCTGCGGCAGAGCATCGACGTCGTCCCCGCCGACGTCTGGTTCGCGGATCCCAACGGGACCCCTGACCACCGTCGACACCTGACACGGCACTTCGCCGAAGAGATTCGCCACGAACTCATGGCTGGGAGCCCGGCGTGACCTACACCGTGAACGGCAGACGTTTCGACGAGGAACCGGACCCCGGCCAGTGCCTGCGCACCTTCCTTCGTTCACTCGGCCACTACGGCGTCAAGAAGGGCTGCGACGCCGGCGATTGCGGTGCGTGCACGGTGTGGTTGGACGGCACTCCGATCCACAGCTGCATCACCCCCGCGTTCCGCGCGGACGGTCGTGAGGTGACGACGATCGAGGGCCTCGGATCACCCGGCGATCTGCATCCCGTGCAGCGGCAGTTCCGCGACGCCCCGGGATTCCAGTGCGGCTTCTGCACCGCCGGGATGATCATGACGTCGGCGACGTTCACCGAGGCCCAGAAGGAGGACCTGCCACGGGCGTTGAAGGGAAATCTCTGCCGCTGCACCGGCTACCGGGGGATCGAGGATGCCGTGAAAGGCGTCGTCGGTGTCGAGACCGCTGCCCCCGGTAAGGCCGTGGGGACGAGCGTCGCTACCCCGGCGGCCGACGACGTGGTCACCGGCCGCGCCGAGTTCACGATGGACACCCGCATCGACAGCATGCTGCACCTCAAGGTGCTGCACTCACCGCACGCGCACGCCCGGATCGTCTCGATCGACAAGACCGCCGCACTCGCGGTTCCCGGCGTGCATCGCGTCTACACCTGGGAGGACGTGCCACGAAAGCGCTTCACCACGGCGATCCACACCGACCATCTCGTCGATCCGGACGACACCTTCATCCTCGACGACACGGTCCGCTTCGTCGGCCAGCGGGTCGTCGCAGTCCTGGCCGACACGGTCGGGGCGGCGGAGGAGGGCTGTCGGCGGATCGCCGTCGAGTACGAGGTGCTGCCGGCGGTCTTCGACCCCGAGGAGGCGATGGCCGAGGGGGCGCCGCAACTGCACGGCTCGCACGACCCCTTCGTCCGCGACCCCGTGCGCAACATCCTGCTGGAGCTCCACGCGCGCACCGGCGATGTCGACGCGGGGTTCGCCGAGGCCGACGTGATCCACGAAGGCACGTACTCCTCGCCGCGCGTGCAGCAGGCGCATCTCGAAACCCACGGCTCGATCGCCTGGATGGAGGACGGCCGTCTGAACGTCCGTACCAGCTCGCAGTCACCGTCGATCGCGAAGGTCAAACTCGCCTACCTGTTCGCGCTGCGCCCGGACCAGCTCCGGGTGTTCTGCAAGCGCGTGGGCGGCGCCTTCGGCGGCAAGCAGGAGGTGTTCTCGGAGGATCTGGCCGCGCTCGCCACCCTGGACACCGGGCGGCCCGTCTGCTTCGAGTACACCCGCGAGGAGGAGTTCACCACGGCTTCGCCGCGGCATCCGATGACGCTCACGGTCAAACTCGGCGCGAAGGCGGACGGAACGCTGACGGCGTTCCAGGTCCGCAACGTGTCGAACACGGGCGCCTACGGCAACCACGGCGGCGAGACGCTGTACGCGGGTGGCGCGGCCGGCATGATCTACCGCTGTCCCAACAAGAAGTACGACGCCTTCGCCGTCTACACGAACACCGTTCCGAGCGGGGCGCTGCGCGGTTACGGGATGACGCAGCCGACGTTCGCCGTGGAGTCGGCGATGGACGAACTGGCACGCGCCCTGCACCTCGATCCGCTCGAACTGCGGCGCCGCAACATCGTGCGGCCGGGTGATCCGCTCGTCGCCCTGGACGACGGTCCCGACGACCTGCTGTTCACCGAGGAAGGGCTCGCGAAGTGCATCGACCTCGTGGACGACGCTCTGGCCCGTACGGCCGATCAGCCGTCCCCCGGCCCCGGGTGGCTCGTCGGGGTCGGCGTGGCGAGTTCCCTGCACGAGACCGCGCCCCCGACCGAACACATCTCGGAGGCCTGGGTCACGCTCGGCGACGACCTCCGGTACGAGGTGGCCGTGGGAACGGTCGAGTTCGGCCAGGGCACCCCCACCGCCCATGTCCAGATCGCGGCCAACCAGCTGGGCACGACGCCCTCGCGGATCCGCCTGGTGCAGTCCGACACCGACCGCACGGGATTCGACACCGGCGCCTTCGCGAGTGCGGGCCTTTTCGTGGCGGGCAACGCGGTGCTTCGAGCGGCCAACGCCGTGCGCGACCGGATCCTGGAATTCGCCGCCGCTCACACGGGCGTCCATGTCGTGCTGTGCTCGATGGACGACGACGGCGTCGTGTGCGGCGACCGGCGGGTGTCGTTGGCCGAGCTCGTCGCCCTGGCCCGCGGGCGCGGAATCCGGTTCACCGCCGCCCGCAAGGCCTACGGCTCCCCCCGAAGCGTCGCCTCCAACACGCAGGGTTTCCGCATCGCCGTCCACCGGGTGACGGGCGAGATCCGCATCCTCCACAGCGTCCAGGCGACGGACGCCGGCAACATCATCAACCCCGCGCAGGTCCGGGGACAGGTGGAGGGCGGTGTCGCCCAGGGGATCGGCTTCACGCTGACCGAGAACTACCTCGTCGACGCCGATGGCGTCATGGTCAACCCGAACTTCCGCAACTACCGCATCCCCGCCTACGCCGATGTCCCCCGTACCGACGTGCTCCTGGTGGAGTCGGCGGATTCCTTCGGGCCCCTGCGGTCGAAGGGGATCGCGGAGTGCTGCATCAATCCGGTGGCCCCCGCGTTGGCGAACGCGCTGCACGACGCCACGGGTGTCCGCTACCGCGCACTGCCCCTGACCCCGGAACGGATTTACGGCCGGCTCAACGAGAGCCGGTCGGTGCCAGCGGCCTGAGCCATGAACACGGACAGGCCGGACAGGCACCTGAACGGCGGCCGGCACGAGGACGCCGCGGCGACGGCGATCATCGGCCAGAAGGTCCTGCCCGGACTGGAGCGGGAGTACGAGACGTGGCAGGAGGACGTCAACGCCGCCGCCGCCGGCTACGCCGGGTTCCTGAGCGCCGAGATCTCCCCACCGACGCCCCGGCAACCCGACTGGGTCGTCGTCTACCGGTTCGACTCGATCGCCCACATGCAGGTGTGGATCAACAGCGCGACCCGGCAGCGTTTTCTCGATGCCGGCAGCAGGTACTTCGACGGCCCGGCGACCCAGCAGGTCGTCGTCGGCGGCACTCGAACAGCGGATCCGCTGGTGACCGTGGTGGTCACCCATCGGGTCCACCCGCGCCGCGTCGACGACTTCCTCGCCTGGCAGGACCGCATGAGCCAGGAGGAGAGCACGTTCGAAGGCTTCCGCGGAACCGAGCTCTTCCGCCCGATCGAGGGTCTTCAGGACGAGTGGACCACGCTGTACCGGTTCGACACCGCCGAGCACCTCGACGCCTGGCTGACGTCGGCCGAGCGGCGGGAGCTCCTCGCCGAGGGCGCGGAGTTCAGCTCCTTCGAACTGCGCACGATCGACAACTCCTTCGGCAGCTGGTTCGCCTTCGAAGGCGATGGCCGGCAGGCGCCGCCCCCCTCGGAAACCAAAACCGCCGTGGCGGTCTGGGTCGGCCTGTACCCGACCGTGGTGCTGCTGACGCTCGTCCTGTCGCCGCTGAAGATGCCGCTGTGGCTCGGGCTGCTGGTGGGCAACCTGCTGTCGAGCTTCATCATGAGCTTCTTCACGATGCCCTACTACGTGAACCCGCTGCTCAGGCGGTGGCTGCGGCCGTCACCGGGCGAACCCGCGGTGAGGACCAACCTCGTCGGCCTCGGCATCGTCGCCGCGGTGATCGCGTTCTGGGTCGTCGTCTTCTACCTCGTGACGACCCGGTTCTGGTCGCTGCCCTGACCTGGTGCTCCGCGCATCGCCTGCCGCGCGGACCCGTCAGTCGCGGGCACGGAGGCTGGCTTCCTCGAGGTCGAGTTCGCGCTGGATCCGGCGCCGGGTGGCGTTGCTGATCATGTTCGCTTCGTAGAGGCGCTGGAGCTCGGCCGCCTCGATGCCGATGAGTGTCCGGCGTATCTCGCGGTAGGCATCGGCGGGACGGGCGTCCGGGTCACTGTAGTGGGCGTCTTCCGCTTGGTGGATGCGCGCTTCCAGATCGCGACGAGCCTGTTTCAAGGCGGTCTCGGCAGCGGTGCCCAGTTCGGCGAGCTCATCCAGGTCGCCGAGCTGTCTGAGCTCTTCGAGAGCGGTGTGGGCGATGTGCCGGCGGGTCCGGGCCTCCTCGCGGGCGGTGTGCTCCGGTTCCAGGGCGATGCCCGAGCGGCGGACGACAGGAGCGAGGGTGAAGCCCTGGAAGACGACGGTGAGCGCGACGGTCCCGGTGGTGAGCGTGAGGATGAGCGCCCGGTGCGGCAGCGGCGCCCCGGTGTTGGTGACCAGGGGGATGGAGAGCGCGGCGGCCAGCGGCATGACGCCTCGGGTGCCCGCCCAGGACAGGACGGCCGGAACGCGCCAGGAGAGGCGGCTGTCGCCCTCCTTGTGCCGGTAGTGGATCAGGGCGGACAGCGGGAAGACCCACAGCAGGCGGATCGCCAGCACGGTGAAGGCGATCACCGGCACCCACAGCGGCCAGCCGTGCTCGTCGTGCGCGAGGTGACGGACCGCGAAGGGGAGCTCGAGACCGATGAGGGCGAAGACGACGCTCTCCAACAGGAAGGTCACGGTGTCGTAGACGGCGTGGACCTGGAGACGGACGGGGGCGTTGCTGAGCTTGTGGCCGGTGCTGCCGAGGACCACCCCGGCCACGATGACGGCGGTCACGCCGGAGGCGTGCGAGTCCTCCGCGATGACGTACGAGGCGTACGGGGTGACCAGTGCGATGACGGTCTCCAGCACGGGGTCCTCGGTCCGTCTGCGGATGAGGGTCACCACCGCGGCGACCGCCGCGCCGATGAGGGCTCCTCCGCCCGCGAGGAGCAGGAACTGCTCGATGGTCCCGGACACGGTGATGGCGCTGCCGGAGACCGCGGTCGCCACGGCGACCTTGTACAGAACCAGCGACGTGGCGTCGTTGAACAGGCTCTCCGCCTGCACCATGGCCTGCACCCGCGGGGGGAGGGACAGGCGCCGGCCGAGCGCGGTGACGGCCACGGGGTCGGTGCTGGCCAGGACGGCGCCGAGGATGAACGCGGCCGCGATGGTGAGCGGGGTGATCGCTCGGGCGACATACCCGACGGCGACGGCCGAGACCAGGACCAGACCGAAGACCAGGCCGGTCACGGGCCGCCACACGCTGCGCAGGTCGCGAACGGAGATTTCCCCGGCCGAGGCGTAGAGCAGCGGCGGCAGCACCAGCACGCTGATCACGTGGGGCGCCAGGCGGACCTCGGGGACCCAGGGTACGAGCCCGACGACCAGACCGGCGATGACGAGGAGCGAGGGAGCGGGCAGGCGCCAGCGCCGGGCACCGGTCGCCACGGCCGTGGCGAGGACCACGAGCAGCAGGATGATGGTCAGGCCAGTCATACAGCGTCCCCGGTGGGTTACGGCTTGTTACCCCCCTCTGACCAGGTGCTCTATCAACGTAGCCGGATTACCGGCGCCCGGCCCACCGCCAACGGCGGCCCGGCGACGAGGACGGGCCCCTGGGCGGCGTACGGTGAAGAACGGCTGCTGGAATCTCCCCGCGAGGAGGCACGCCATGTCGACTTTCGTTCGTCGGGCACTGGTCGCCGTCATCGCCGCACCCTTCCTGGCCTCGGCCGCCATGGTGTCGCAGGCCGCCGCCGCGCCGCCCGTGCCCCAGGCGGCGACGACCGCCACCGCGCTGCCCGCCGTTCCGGCGTACACCTGCGCCACGCTGAAGAACTGGCTGGATCACCACGACGCGAACACGCCGGAGTGGCGCAAGGTTTCCGTCATGTGGTCGGAGCAGTGCTGACATTGACGTCCTCCCGGCCCTGAAGGACCGGGATTCCTACCACGGTCGAGTGACCGTCTCGGTGGGTTCCTGCTTCATCGCGCTGCGCCGGGACAAGTCCCGGTCTTACCTTCGCTCCACAGGCGTTTAGTCTGTCCGCCCGTCCGGCGGCCAGGATGTTGCGTGCGGCGTTCACGTCGCGGTCGTGGACGGTCGCGCAGCCCCCGCAGATCCATTCGCGGACCGTGAGGGGCTTGGGGCCGTCCTTGACTCCGCAGGTCGAGCAGACCTGGGAGGTGGGCTCGAAGCGTCCTGTCCTGCCGAAGTAGCGGCCGTGCTTGGCGGCCTTGTACTCCAGCATGGTGAGGAACGCGGACCATCCGGCATCGTGCACGCTCTTGGCGAGCCGGGTCCGTCCGAGGCCGGACACCGCAAGGTCTTCCACGTATACCGCTTGGGTCTCACGGATGATCTTCGTGGATTCCTTGTGGTGCCAGTCCCGGCGGCGGTCCGCCACCCTGGCGTGCTGACGCGCGACCTTCTTCCGGGCCTTGGCCCGGTTCTTCGACCCCTTCTCGCACCGGCTGAGGGCCTTCTGCAGGCGTTTGAGCTTCTTCTCCGCTCGGCGCAGGAACCTCGGGCTCTCGATCTTGCGGCCGTCGGACAGGACGGCGAAGTGGGTGAGCCCGAGGTCGATTCCGGTCTCGGTGTCGGCTTCCGGAAGGATCTGCGGCTCGGTGCCCACGACGAAGCCGGCCCAGTACCGCCCAGCGGCATCCATGGTGACCGTGACCGAGGTGGGCGCGGCCGGGAGCGGCCGGGACCAGTTGACTTCGAGGTCCCCGACCTTCGCCACGTACAGCCGTCCGTCCGGGCGCAGGGAGAAGCCGTTGGCGGTGAGCCGGATGCTCTGGCGGTTGTCGCGCTTGGACTTCAAGCGCGGCGGGGCGACCTTCGGTCCCTTGCGCTTGCCGGTGACGGAGGAGAAGAAGTTCCGGTAGGCGGTGTGCAGGTCCCGCAGGGACTGCACCAGCACCACCGAGGACACCTCCCCCAGCCACGCCCGTTCCTCGGTGCGCTTGGCCGCGGTGATGACCTGCTTCTGAAGGTCGGTGTCCTTGATGTACGGCAGCCCCTGCGCGTGGGCTTCCTGACGGGCGCGAAGGCCGTCGTTGAAGACCACGCGGGCACACCCGAACGCGCGGGCGAGCGCCAGGCGCTGGCCTGGCGCCGGCGTGACGCGGTAGTTGTACCGGAGCTGCACACGCAGCATCATATCGTTTGGTCTATGGATGAACTGACGGAATATCGGCGAGGCCGGAGCGTAGTCTCGGCGATGCACGTGCATTTGGTCTTCGTGACGAAGTACCGGCGAGGAGTACTGGACGACGAAATGCTGACGGTCTGCGAGGCGACCATGCGGAAGGTCTGCCAGGACTTCGACGCGGAGTTGAAGGAGTTCAACGGCGAGCGGGACCACGTGCACCTGCTGATCGACTACCCGCCGAAGGTATCGGTGTCCGGCCTGGTGAACAGCCTCAAGGGCGTATCCGCGCGCATCCTGCGGCGTGACTTCACCGGCCGCGTGAACCGGGCCATCATGCACGGCCACTTCTGGTCCCCCTCCTACTTCGCCGCGTCCTGCGGCGGAGCGCCGCTGTCGATCATCAAGCAGTACATCGAGCAGCAACAGCGGCCGGCGTGACAAGCCGTGGCCCGAGATCGGCTCGCTCCGCACCTCGGGCCGTAAGGTCTATCCCGGCCCTGAAGGACCGGGCTTGCACCCGATTCAATGGGTCAGCTGCCCGCGCCCGGCTCCGCAGGGTCCCGGCGCAGGGGCGGTTCGGTGTCGCCCGCCCCTCGGCGCCGAATCGGCGGGGTCCGCTTCGGGCACCGACGGCCCGTTCACGCCGCCGGGCGGTCCACCGCGCCCAGCCATTGCGTCAGGGCTTCGCGCACCTCGTCCGGGTCGGGGCCCTCGGCCGCCCACGCGGCGTAGCCGTCGGGCCGGACCAGGAGGGTCGGGCGCAGGCCGGCCGCCGGGGAGGCTGTCACCACCCGCCCCGCCCATGGCGCGGCGACCGCGGCGACATCGCGGCCCACCAGCACGAACCTGCCCTCCCGCAGCGCCTCGTGGAGCCGGGCCGGCTTCTCCGCCAGACGGAGGTCGGGAACCCGGCGCCCGGTGAGCGGATGAGAGCCCCGGGGCGCGGGGTAGGTGATCCCGATGCCGGAGATGCCGCGGGACGCGCGCGCCTCCACCACGGTCAACTGGTGCACGACGGTGGCCAGCGCGGCCCGCAGCGCGCGGATCAGAGGTGACCCGGTGGTGACGGCCGTGAGGAGTGCGTGACTGATCCGCAGGACCATCCGCCCCACCGGGTGACGCTCGGTGTGGTACCTGTCCAACAGTGCGTCACCAGCCCAGCCGTGCACAACGGCTGCCAGTTTCCACCCGAGGTTGGCGGCGTCCTGCAGCCCGGTGTTCATGCCCATGCCGCCGGCCGGCGAGTGGACGTGTGCGGCGTCACCCGCGAGGAACACCCTTCCCTGCCGGTAGCGGGGTACCTGCCGCTCGTCGCTGTGGAACCGGGAGAGCCACCGCGGGTCGTGCATCCCGAGGTCGTCGCCGATCGTACGCTTCGTGATGTCCCGGACGTCCTCCAAGGTCAGTGGCGCATCGTCGGGCATCTGTCGGTGCCGGTCCCAGCCGATGATCCGGTACCAGCCGTCCCCGAACGGCGCGAAGAACGTGAAACCGTCCTCGTTCGAGGCGAAGTTGAAGATCTCGTCGGGGGCGCGGTCGAGCAGCACATCGGCCAACATCACGGAGCTGATCGCCGACTTGCCGGGAAACGGCATGCCCAGGCTCTCCCGGACGGCGCTGCGCGCCCCGTCCGTACCGACGACGTAACGGGCCCTGAGTGTTCCCGTGGCGCCGTCCGGATGGCGCACATCCACGTCGACGCCGTCCGGGTCCTGCCGCAGCCCGGTGACCCGGGCCCCACGAAGCATGGTGGCTCCCGCTTCCTCGGTCCGGCGCAGCAGGGCCTGCTCGACCTGCCACTGCGGAACGGTGAGGATGAAGGGGAAGCGCGTGCGGAGGCCGGAGAAGTCGATGCTGAGGCGGCCGAACGGATGCAGCACCCGGGTTGGTGTGCCGATACGGAGCAGTTCGTCGGCCAGGCCACGGGCGTCGAGCTGTTCCAGGGTTCGTGCGTGGAGGCTGAAGGCGCGGCTCAGGTTGGATTCGTGCTCGCGTCGCTCCAGCAGTGTGACATCGACTCCGGACCTGGCGAGGTCACCCGCGAGCAGCAGGCCGGTCGGGCCGGCCCCGACCACCAGGACGTCCGCGTCCGGTGCCCCGTGCTGGTTCGAGGAGGCACTGGGTGACAGGTCCGTGGTGTTCACGCTTTCGAGTCTCGGTCCTGCGTGAGGGGGCTGCCACCGCTCGCCGGGACGGTCATGTTCGTCGAGGGTTGGCACTGCACAAGGCACATGACAGGGCACATGTCGGACACCAGTCGTCGAGGGAAGGCGCATGCCGTGAAGTTCGCAATCATCGGCGGAACCGGGCTGATCGGGTCACGGGTCGTGAAGAACCTGAACGCTGCCGGGCACCAGGCCGTACCGCACTCCCTGTCCACGGGCGTGGACGTCATCACGGGCCAGGGGCTGGAGACGGCCGTGGCGGGCGCCGACGTCGTCGTCAACCTGACGAATTCCCCGACCTTCGACGACGCCTCGCCCGCCTTCTTCCGGACCTCGATGGACAACCTCCTCGCCGCGAGCCGCAAGGGCGGGGTCGGGCACGTCGTCATCCTGTCGATCGTCGGCGTGGACCAGGTGCCCGATCTGGACTACTACCGGGCGAAGGTGCTTCAGGAGGAGATCCTCAAGGCCGGACCGATCCCGTATTCCATCGTCCGCGCCACGCAGTTCATGGAGTTCATGGACGCGACCCTGTCCATGACCGCCGACGGCGACACCATCCGTCTGCCGCGCACGCCGATCCAGCCGATCGCCGCCGCGGACGTCTCCGAGGTGGTCGCCGAAGTCGCCGCAGGCAGCCCTGTGAACGGCATCGTCAACATCGCCGGTCCCGATGTCTACCCGCTCGACGAACTCGGCCGGCTCACCCTGACCGCCAAGGGTGACGGGCGCCGTGTCGTCACCGATGACACCGCCGGCATGTTCGCCGCCGCCCACGGCGACGTCCTCACCGCCCCGAGCGATGCCCGCATCGCCCCCACCCACTACACCGACTGGCTCTCCTGAACAGCCCCTCCGGCGCGGCCGCCGGGCCGGACGGCCTGGCCCCTGCCTCCTTGCCGACGTTCTGGCAGTGGCAGAGGCGCGGCCTCGTCGGCCGTGCTCAGGGGGCGGCGAACAGCGTGGGGAAGGCCGGGGCCAGCCACGGCCGGCGGCCCCAGGCGAGGACCTTGCCCCGCAGGAGGGCGTCGGTGGCGCTGCAGCGGCCCAGCGCGATGAGGAGGAACGCGACCGGCTCGGTGAGGATCGTGCAGTCCGGGCGCCGCGGCGGCTCCTGGCTCACCACGGCGACGCCGTCCGTGAAGGTCACCGCGAAGGCGCCCAGGCCGCGAAGGCGCAGCCGGTAGCAGGCGCTGTGGCCGGCCGCGGCGCGGGCGTCCGTCACCCGCGGCATGGCCGTGCGCAGGAACGGCATCGTCAGCCCGACGCGGTGCCGGTCGATCGGGTGCGGCCGCCCCAGGGCGACGGCGATGTCGTAGAGGTGGCCCAGCATGTGGGTCAGCAGGTAGGCGCCGAGGGTGTCCAGGTCCATCGGGCCGAGCGGGGTCAGCACCGGCTCGGTGCCGGCCCGCGGGCCGGCCGCCGCCGTGAACTGCCTTGCCTGCCGGGCGATCTCCTCGGCGAGCACGGCCGGGTCCCGCTCCGGCCGCGCGGCCAGCGAGGCCGCGTTCGCCGCGGCCAGCGAGCCCGGGCTGCCGTCCCCGTACGGCCGTTCCTCGCCGGCGGCCAGTGCGGCCATCAGCTCGTTGGCCATCGCCAGGTGGGCGGCGGCCTCGGCGACCGTCCACTCGGCGCCGGGTATCGGGGTGTCGCCACGGCAGCCGGCGAGCAGGGCGACGGCCTCGTCGCCGACCGCGGTGACCGCCTCGAAGAGCACGCCGCGCGCGGCACCGGGGCGGTGCTCAGGGAGCGGGAGAGTCATGACGTTGAACACTGGCCGACTCGCGCGCCGCTGTCCAGACCCGTGACGCGGTCGGCAGGCCGGACGGACCGCTCGGCCGCGGCGTGGCGGATCCGGGGGGCATCGCACGGCTGAGGGCGTTCGTGGAGGTCGGCCCGGAACGAAGCCGGAAACATGATCGACGTAGGTGGTCAGGGCCTGGCCTGGGTGAAGCGGCCGCCGAGGTAGCGGTGTTCCGGGTCGTCGGCGGACAGCTCGCCGAGTTTCGGGATCAGCTCGGTGGCGAAGGTCTCGGCGTCGTCCAGTGGCTGGTAGCCGAACGCCCGGGCCGATGAGAGGTCCCACCAGGCGCGAGTGTTGGCGGAGATGCCGTAGGCCACGGTGTGGCCGGCCACCGGCCCGGTGAGCGCGGCGTGTACGAGGCGGGCGCAGTCGCCGGGGCTGAGCCAGGTGCCGAGCATCCGGATGCTGCGGGGTTCGGCGGCGAAGGAGCCGATGCGCAGGGAGACGGTCTCGATTCCGTGCCGGTCGGCGTACAGCGAGGCAAGGTTCTCGCCGAAGCATTTGGAGAGCCCGTAGTAGGTGTCGGGCCGCTGCGGGGTGTCCACCGGCACGGTGGCGCCGTCGGCGGGCCGTTCGGTGAAGCCCGTCGCGTGGTTGCTGCTGGCGTAGACGATCCGGCGTACGCCCGCGTCCCGGGCGGCGTCGTAGAGCCGGTAGGTGCCGTCGATGTTGGCGGCCAGGATGTCGGCGAACGGCGCCTCTCCCGGAATCCCGGCCAGGTGGACCACGGCGTCGACGCCGTCCACCGCCGTCGCCAGCGCCCCGGCATCCTGCAGGTCGGCGGTGATCACGTCGGGTTCACCGGGCACGGGAAGACGGTCGAAGCAGCGCAGTCGGTAGCCGTAGGCGGGCAACAGCTCCCGCAGGCAGGTGCCTATGCGGCCGGCCGCACCGGTGAGCAGCACCAGACGGGGCTGGTTCACCATCTGTCGTGTCTCCATGGTTCCTCGCAGGATCATCGAACTGACAGTCGGATTCGGCGACGTGCGAGGATACCTGACGGCACACCAGGATTTGGAGTGGTATTCGAAGTTCACGCCTGCGCGTTCCCGAGTGAGACCACACCGCCAGCGGGAAGTCGGCGGGACCGACTTCCCGCTCCGGGGCACTGCGGACAACGGTGACGAAGGCCCGCCAGGTGGGGCGAGCGCGCCCGTCGGGCTCGTCGGACCGGTCAGGGGGCGCCGGCCAGGACCTCCACCTGGCCCGTGTCGAGCGAGTAGTAGGCGCCGACCACGGCGAGGGCGCCCTTCGCCACGAGTGGGGCGAGGTCCTGGTTGGCGCGCAGGTCGGCCGCGGTCAGCGTGACCTGGGCGCGGGCCATGGTCTCGACCGGGTCGGCGCCGCCCTCCCGGACCGCCTGGTCGTACGCCGGCTGCAGGGCCTTGACGATGGCCTGCAGGTTGCCGGGCAGCGGTTTGCCGTCACGGATGGACTCGTACGTCGCCTTGACGGCGCCGCAGCGCTGGTGCCCGAGGACCACGATGAGCGGGGTGCCACTCGTCATGGGCCCGTACTCGACGGAACCGGTGACCACCGGTTCGACCGCCTCCCCGCCCGTGCGCATCACGTACAGGTCGCCCAGGCCGGTGTCGAAGAGGAGCTCGGGCGGCACTCGCGAGTCGATGCACGAGAGGATCGACCCGAAGGGCTCCTGTTCCTGGGCCACGAGCTGACGCCGGTTCGGGTCCCGGTCGGGGTGTTGGAGCTCTCCGCTCACCCAGCGCTTGTTGCCGTCCATCAGCCTGGTGAACGCCCCGGCGGGCGTGGTGGGCCGTGCCTGTGGCGACGTGCTGGTCGCCGGCGTGGCCGCCCTGGTCGTCGTGCACCCCGCGAGCGCGACCGCGGCGCTCGCGAGCCCGCCGGCCAGCAGCGCCCTACGACTCGGGTGTCCGGCTCCGTCCATCGGTTGTTCCCCTCGATGCCGCTCGGACACGTCCCTGTGTCCCGACCAGGCCGAATTGTTCAGCGTGGTGTGGGCGTCCCGGCGGCAGACGCGGGCCGCACTGCCGCGAACGGCCCACGGAAAGCGCTCGGACAGCGGTGTGAACCGCTGCTCGGGTTCGGGTTCGGGCACAGGCCGAAGGTGGCGGGTCGAGGTGACGCCCGGCCGACTCGGGTGGGGTGTCCCGGGGCGACCTCAGTACGCCGAGGACCGCCGCCGGCTGGAGTGCGGCGCCGACGCCTGGGTGGTCGGCTCGGCCCGCAACCGCGCGCTGCTACCGACCCGACGGCCGCGCCGTTCGAGGACCTCTCGGTGGGGTACGGCCGGTCGGCCCAGCGCGCGCCCACGAGTCGTGGGCGCGGCCGGGTCGCGTGCCTATCGTGGGTCGGTGACCGATCATCGGACAGTTCGGCCCGCCGTCGCCCGGACGGGCTACCTCCTGGCCGCCTTCGCCTTCGCCGTCTGCATGACCGGAACCACCCTGCCGACTCCGCTGTACGGGCTGTACCAGGAGCGGATCGGCTTCTCCGAGCTGACGGTGACGGTCGTGTTCGCCGTCTACGCCTTCGGCGTCATCGGCGTCCTGCTGCTGGCCGGCAACGTCTCCGACACCGTCGGGCGCCGTCCCGTCCTGCTCTGCGGGCTGGTCTGCGCGGCCGGCAGCGCCGTCGTCTTCCTGGCCGCGGACAGCGTGCCGCTGCTGTGCCTGGGCCGCTTGCTGTCCGGTCTGTCGGCGGGCCTGTTCACCGGCACCGCCACCGCGTACGTGATGGAGCTCGCCCCGCCACGGCAGCGGGGCCGCGCGGGCTTCGTCGCGACCGCCGCCAACATGGGCGGCCTCGGCTTCGGACCGTTGCTGTCGGGCCTGCTCTCCCAGTACGCGCCCCACCCCCTGGTGCTGCCGTTCGCCGTGCACCTGGTTCTGCTCACCGCGTCCTTCGCCCTCCTCCTGCTGCTGCCGGAGACCGTCGCCGGCACCCGCCCGCTGCGCACCGCCCGGCCCGACCGGCCCGATCTGCCGCCGCAGGTGCGCCCGGTGTTCGTCCCGGCCGGGATCGCCGCCTTCGCCGGGTTCTCCCTGCTGGGCCTGTTCACCTCCGTCAGCCCCGCCTTCCTCGCCGAGGGCCTGAACGTCCACAACCGCGCGGTCGTCGGCCTCGTCGTCTTCGCGGTCTTCCTCGCCTCCACCCTCGGCCAGCTCCTCGTCCCCCGGTTCGGCACCGCGCGGGCGGTCCCCCTGGGCTGCCTGGTGCTGATCGGCGGGCTGGCGCTGCTGGCGGGTTCGCTCGCCTGGACCGTCCTGCCGCCCCTGGTGCTGGCCGCGCTGGTGGGCGGCGCCGGCCAGGGCATGGGCCTGCGTGGCGCGGTGGGCGAGGTCGCCGCCGCGAGCCCCGCCGAGCACCGCGGCGGCGCCCTCTCCGCGCTCTTCGTGGTCGCCTACTTCGGCATCTCGATCCCCGTCATCGGCATCGGCCTGCTCGCCGGGCCGCTCGGCCTGGCCCACGCCGGCCTGGTCTTCGCCGCCTGCATGGCCCTCCTCGCCGCCGCCTCCGGCGCCTACCTGCTGCGCCGGGCGAGCATCGGGGTCTGAACCGCGACCTCCGGCGGTCCCCCACCCGACGACCGTGACCCGGGCGGCGGCCGACCGGCGACCGGATCGCACGGGCGGGGCGCCGGCCGGACGGCGGCGGCCCGCCGGGTGCGAGGACATCGCACGCGGCGGGCCGTCGGGTGTGCGGGGTTGTGGGTCGTGGGTCAGCGCACGGTCACGGTGAACACGGGAGAAGCGGTGTTCCCGCTGATGATGCGCAGCTCGTTCAGGCCCTTGATGCCGAGCTTCACGCCGAGGGAGTAGGAGCCGTTGTGGGTCGTGTGCACGGAGGCCGGCAGGGTGACCCACCTGCCGTGCTGCTTCTGCTGCAGGGTCACCGTGCTTCCGGCCTTGAGGCCGGTGGTGGTGCCGGTGACACGGAACAGCTGCCAGGCCTGGACGGACGAGACCGACGGCTTGGCGGTGATGGCGGCGTGCGCGGCGGAGGCGGCGGAGGCGACCGGGACGGCCGGGGCGGCCGCCATGGCGGTGCCCGCCGTACCGAGGAGGAGCGCGCTGAGGCCGGCGACGGCGGCCAGGCGCAGGGAGTTCCGCTTGGAGACGATCACGGGTGCACCCCTTTCAGGGGGAGGTGGTCGTTCGGCCCGAAGACACGGTCGGTGTGGTTCGGGCGCTGTCACCTGAGGGGACGCCTCACTTGACGCCACCGGTTGTGCGCGGAACGTCACTGTCATGTAACAGTCGGAAGTGCCGGACGTCGGTGGCGGGCGGTTCGGTGCGCGGACCGGGCGGGGGTGGGCCCTGGAAGCGTCTGCGGGGGTGCGCCGACGGGCGGCCCCCGGTGGCGGGGGCGTCGCCGGAGCCGCGGGCCTGGCCTGCGACGATGGGCCCCGTCGGCTGATCGAGCAGGGGGACCGCATGGAGCTACGGCAGCTGCGCTGCTTCGTCGCCGTCGCAGAGGAACTGCATTTCGGCCGGGCCGCCGAGAAGCTGCTGCTCGGCCAGCCCGCCGTGAGCCAGCAGGTCCGGCGCCTGGAGCGGGAGTTGAAGGTCGAGTTGTTCGACCGCTCGCCCCGGTACGTCCGGCTGACCCCGGCCGGCGAGCGTTTCCTGCCCGCCGCCAGGGACGTGCTGGCCGCCGAGGACGCCGCCCGCGCCCTCGCCGCCGATCTGGCCGCGCCCGCCGTGCTGCGGCTCGGCACCATCACGGGGCTCGGCGAGCGGCTCGACCTGATCCTGGACACCTACCAGCGGCGGGCCCCCGGCGTGCGCGTCGAACTTCATTCCGCCCCGGTGCGGGAGCGGCTCGCGCGGCTGGCGGACGGCCGTCTCGACGCCGCGTTCGTGCGCGGTGCCATCCCCGGGAGCAGCGCCGATCTTCGCTTCCTGCCCGTCTGGCAGGACGAGCTGGTGCTCGCGCTGCCCGCCCGGCACGCCCTCGCCGACCAGGCCGAGGTTGATCTCGCGGAACTGGCCGCCCTGCCGCTGCGGCTGACCGAACGCCGTAACCACCCGGCGCTGGTGGACCTGGTGATGGGCGCCTGCGCGCAGGCCGGCTTCCAGCCGGTCCTGGGCCCGGCCCACAGCACCCTGCAGGACACCCTGGCCGCGATCGGCGCCGGGATCCCGATGTGGACGGTGGTATACGCGGCCAACGCCCGGATGGTGAACACCCATCGGGTCGCCTTCCGCCCCTGCCGCACCCCACTGGCCCTGCCGACCTCGATCGCCGTACGGCGCCTGGCCCCGCTCCCCGGGCTGCTCCTGGAGGCCTGCCGCCAGACGGCCCCGACCTGGGACGATCAGGATTCGTGATCGCTGTCAGAGCGATTCGGGTCTGGGTGCGATCGGCCCCGATCGGGTGGACTGTTCCCAGCCGGAAGAACCGGCGGAGGAAGACCAGGTAGGGGATCCCGGTAGGGAGACCCGGTGAGGAGCCGAAGATGCCGATCGTCACCATTCAGCAGGGCCCGCGCAACGTCGAGCAGAAGCGTGAGCTGGTCAAGAGGGTCACCGAGGCCTTCGTGGAGACCCTGGAGGTTCCCGCCGAGAGCGTGTTCGTGTGGGTCCAGGAGTACCAGGCGGAGAACTGGGGCGTGGCCGGCAAGCTGACCGCGGACCGGTAGCCGGCCCGGTTCCGGCCCGATGCGGCACGGTGTGGCACGACAGGCCGGTGCAGGCCACGCCCTTCCGGGTGCGGTGGCCGGCACCGGCGGGCAGGGAGGGCCGGGAGGACGAGCTGCGGCGCGCGGCACCCTCGGCCGGTCCCGGACGGCCCGTTATGGTTCAGCATGATCTTGCGAGGAGCCCTGGCCCTTTGGGGCCTGGAGGAAACGCATCCTTGGCCCGGAGCAGCGAAGCGGCGGGGATCTCTGCGTCACCGTTTGGGCGGGTGTTGTCAGTGCCTCCTTGTAGGTTGCCGGCATGAAGACGGTGACGCGGGTGAAGCTCCTACCGACGCCTGATCAGGCGTCGGCTCTGGAGTGCACTCTGCGCACGGTCAACGAGGCAGCGTGCTGGGTGTCCGGGATCGCGTTCGAGCGCGGTGTCCCGCGTGAGTACGAGCTGCGCAAGCACACCTACGCGGAGTTGAAGGCCCGTGGGCTCGGGGCGCAGGCCGCGCAGCATGTGATCAAGAAGGTCTGTGACGCCTACACCGTGTTGAAGGCGAACATCCGGGCCGGGAACCTCGGCAGGCCGGGGAGCAAGCCCCGTATCAAGGCGGGCTCCAAGCCGGTCACCTTCCGGCCGGAGGCGGCTCAGCCGTTCGATGACCGCTGCCTGAGCTGGCAGTTAGAGAAGCGGACCGTGAGCATCTGGACCACGTCCGGACGGCTCAGGGGCGTGCGGTTCGCGTGTTCGCCGGATGCGCTCGAGACCCTGCGCTCCTACCGGAAGGGCGAGTCGGATCTGATCCGGCGTGATGGCGCGTTCTACCTGATCGCCACCTGCGACGTGCCCGAAACACCGTTGAACGAGAACCCTGCCGGGTTCCTCGGCGTCGACCTGGGCATCGTCAACATCGCTGCCACCAGCGACGGCACCCGGCACGCCGGGCGTGGCCTGAACCGACACCGCAAGCGCCAGGCCGATCTGCGCCGCAAGTTGCAGGCCAAGGGAACCAAGTCCGCCAAGCGGCTGCTCAAGAAGCGTGCCCGAAAGGAAGCCCGGTACGCGGCGGACGTCAACCACCGCATCTCCAAGTCCATCGTCACCACCGCATGGGGGCACCTCCCGGCCGAAGGCTGGGGGAGCACCTCACGCGGTGTCGCTCTGGAAGACCTGAGCGGCATCCGCGAGAGGGTACGGCTCCGCAAGGACCAGCGGACCTCTCTGCACTCGTGGAGCTTCCACCAGCTCGGCGCCTTCATCGCCTACAAGGCCAAGCGAGCCGGTGTGCCGCTGGTGTACGTCGACCCGGCGTACACCAGCCGGCAATGCTGCGAGTGCGGACACATCGACCGGAAGAACCGGCCGAACCAATCCGAGTTCACGTGCCGCGCCTGCGGTGTCACGATGCACGCGGACCTCAACGGCTCCCGCAACATCGCCGCTCGCGGCGCCGTCGCGTGGACAGCGGGGCGTCAGTCATGCGTCCCAGAGCCAGCCTGACGGCAGCTCTCAGACGTGGGAGGCCACGCGACAGCCAGCCGCGCCCTACCCACAAGCCCAGCCCCCTTCAGGGCCGGGTCAAGTTGACTCCCCGCCGGCCACCAGGCCGTCCAGCTCGTCGGGGTCGACGCTGAGCGTCACCCCCCCGTACGTCTCGTCGGCACTGCCCCGGTACTGGTGGATGCGGTGGCCGCTCCACAGGTCGTCGGGCAGCCCGGCCTGTCCGCTGGTCGTGGGCTGCCCGTCCCAGCGGGCGTACCAGAGCGCGTCGGGCATCGGGTCGCGGCCGGACTGGGCGGCGGCGACGATGTCCGCGATGCCGGAGTCCATGCTGGAGTAGAAGCCTGACCGGTATCCGGCATCGTGCAGCGCCCGGGTCCAGCCGGCGGTGAAGTCGACCACCGCGCGGCTGCACACCTCGTCGCCCGCCGGGTAGGCCTCCATGTCGAGGTACACCGGGCTGCCCGGCCCGAGCCCCAGCTCCTGCAGCGCCGCGGCCGCCTCGCCCGCCTCCTGTGCGCCCTGTTCCTCGGCCAGGTCCGGGTCGATCCGCAGCGGCTTGTCGGCACGCTCGGCGCAGGGTGCCTGGAGTCCGACGTGGGTGGGCACCACCTTCCACCCCATCGCCCGGACCGCGGCGACCCATTGGGGCGTCAGCCGGGGCTGCTCGCAGCCGCGCTGGCCGCCGCTGCTGTAGATGTTCACCGCGCCGTAGGGCGAGGCGGTGCGCCAGACGTCCATGGCCTCCTCCGGCGGGGCCGAGCAGGCGTCGAACCCGGCCCCGGTGAACCGGTACTCCGGCGGCGGTTCGGTGGAGCCTTCGGGCGGCGCGGCGAGGGGCGCGGGAGGGGCGGCCGAAGGTGCCGTGGACCGTACGGCGGCCGGCTGCCACGTGCCGGGGGCGTGCCCGTGGACGGTACCGGGGGGCATGACGAGCGAGACCGCCAGGAGCGCGGTCGGAGAGGGAAGGCGCATCCCCCCGTCCTAGCCGTCCGGCGCGGGCCTGACGTGCCATCACGGCGACGCGTCGCGTCCGTTCACCCAGTTCACGTATCCCCGGCCGGCTCGCCCGCGGCCGGTTCGCCCGCGGGCGAGGGCGTCTACTCCCCCGCCCGGCCCGCCGCGTCGCGCTCGGCGAACACCTCGCGGGCGGCGGCGATCCCGTTGAGGGCGGCCGGGAACCCCGCGTAGACCGCCATCTGGACGATCGCCTCGATCGCCTCCTCCCGGGTGCCGCCGACGTTGAGCAGCCCGTGCAGGTGGACCCGCAGCTGCGGGGCGGCGGTGCCGAGCGCGGTGCAGGCGGCCACGGTGGCCAGTTCACGGGTCTTCAGGTCGAGGGCGGGACGCGAGTAGACGTCGGCGAAGGCGAAGTCGACGATGTAGTCGGCCAGGACCGGGGCGATGTCCGCCAGCGAGGCGACGACGCGCTCGCCGGCCTCCCCGTCGACCCGCTTGAGCGCGGCGAGCCCGCGCTCGTGCCGCTCCCGCAGCGTCTGCGCGCCGTCGGTGCCGCTTCGCGCGGGGGTGACGTCGAGCTCCGGCCGGGCCGCGAAGGCGGCCTTGGCCACGGCCATGCCGTTGAGTGCCGCCGGGATGCCGGCGTAGACCGCCATGTGGAGGACCGTCTCGACGATCTCGGCGGGCTCGACGCCGATGTTGAGGGCGCCGTCGATGTGGAAGCGCAGCTGCGGGGCCGCGGTGCCCAGCGAGGTCAGGGCGGCGACGTTGATCAGCTGCCGCTGGGCGAGGGTGAGGCCGGGACGGGCGTACACGTCGCCGTAGCCGAACTCGACGGTCAGCCGGGCGAGGTCCGGGGCGATGTCGCCGAGGCCGTTCAGGATGTCCGAGCCCTCGGGGCCGGCGATCTCGTGCAGGAGGGCCAGCCCGCGCTCGAAGCGGTCGGCGGACGGGGACGGGGGCGGGGAGGCGACGGCGGTGGTCATGGCGGCCTTCCTTGGGGTTCGTGAGCAGCGGCAGTCAACGTTACGAAACGTTTCGTAACGCCAATGAGGCTAGGGCGGCATGGTGCCGACTGTCAAAACGAAACGTAACGTCACGTCTGGGCTAGACTCGGGCCATGACCCCCCAGCCGAACCCCGAACGCCGAAGCGAACGCGCCCGCCGCGCCGTCCTGGACGCCGTCTTCGAGGTGGCCGGGGCCAAGGGGTACGGCAAGACCACCATCGAGGCCATCGCCGCGACCGCGGGCGTCGGCAAGCCGACCATCTACCGCTGGTGGCCGTCCAAGGGCGCGATCGCCCTGGACGCCGTCAACGACCGGATCGGCGACTCCATGGACTTCCCCGACACCGGGGACATCGCCGCCGACCTCACCGCCCAGCTCGCCGCCGTGGCCGCCATGCTCACCGGCGACATCGGCACGCTCTACCGCGGCATCATCGCCGAGGCCCAGAGCGACCCCGGCCTCGCCGCCGCCCTGCGCGCCACCTTCCTCGAACCCCGGATCCGGCGGTGCGTCCGCCGCCTCGACGCCGCCGTGGCCGCCGGCCAGCTCCGGGCCGACCTGCCCACCCGCACGATGGTCGACATCCTCTACGCCCCGGTCTACTACCGGATCCTGCTCGGCGCCGGACCCGAGGAGACCCTGCGCAGCCCCCTGCTCGTCGAGACCGTCCTGGAGGGCCTGCGCCCCTCCTGACGCCCGCTCCGACACGCCGGGCGCAGCGGGTCGGGGGTGCCCGCCCGCGGCGGACGCCCTCCACGGACGGCCCCCGGAGGACGAAGGGGCCGGCCCGGTATCCGAGGGGGTGGATACCGGGCCGGCCCCGTGCCGCGCGTGACGGCGGTCAGCGCGCGGCGCTCTTGCGGGTGCGGCGGGAGACGGAGTCCAGGACGACGGCGGCGAGCAGGACGGCGCCGGTGATCATGTACTGGACGGCCTGGTTGACGTGGACCAGGTCGAGGCCGGTGATGATGGACTGGATGACCAGGATGCCCAGCAGGGCGGACCAGGTCTTGCCGCGTCCGCCGAAGAGGCTGGTGCCGCCGATGACGGCCGCGGCGATGGAGTTCATCAGGACGTTGCCGCCGCCGAGGAGCTTGTCGGCGGAGCCCTGCTGCGAGGCGATGAACAGGCCGCCGAGGGCCGCCATGCCGGCGGAGATCATGAAGACCGAGATCCGGACCCAGGCGACGTTGATGCCCGCGCGGCGGGCGGCCTCCACGCCACCGCCGACGGCGAAGATCTGCCGGCCGTAGCTCGTGCGGCGCAGGACGAAGTCGGTGATGACGACGACGGCCAGGAAGACCAGCAGGGGCAGCGGCAGGCCGCGGTCCTGGTTGAGCATGTACGCGGCGGTCAGCGCGACGACGGCGAGGACACCGGTGCGCAGCGCGATCTCGCCGACCGGGCGCGCGGTGAGGCCGGCGGCGGTGCGGCGGCGGGCGTCGAGGATCTGCCCGGCGGCGAAGAGCGCGATGCCGAGGACGGCGAGGCCCCAGGTGTAGGCGATGTCGCCGTCGCCGAGGAAGTAGGTGTCCAGGTTGGCCAGGACGCCGTCGTTGACGACGTTGACGGTGCCCTTGTCGCCGAGGACGTACTGCTGCAGGCCGCTCCAGGCGAGCAGGCCGGCGAGGGTGACGACGAAGGCCGGGACGCCGATCTTGGCGAAGAAGAAGCCGTGCAGGGCGCCGATGGCGACGGCGGCGGCGACGGCGATGAGGCAGGCGAGCCACTCGTTGTAGCCGGAGCGCACGGACAGGACGGCGGCGATCGCGGCGGAGACGCCGGAGACGGAGCCGAGGGAGAGGTCGATCTCGCCGAGGAGGAGCACGAAGACGATGCCGACGGCGATCAGGCCGGGGCCGGCGATCCACTTGGTGATGTTGGTGAGGTTGTCGGCGTTGAGGAAGTCGCCGGTGACGCCCTGGAAGATGGCGCCGATGAGGATCAGGCCGAGGACGACGGGTACGGAGCCGAGGTCGCCGTTCTTCATCTTCCGCTTGAACTCGGCGAGGTAGCCGGCGAGGCCGGCCTCGCGGACGAGCAGGCGGGGGTCGACCGCGGGGGTGGTCGGGGTGGGCTGTTCGGTGGTCACTTCGCTTCCTCCGCGAGTCGGGCCTGGCGCCGGGTGACGGCGTTCTCGGTGGCGCCGGTGATGGCGGAGATGATCTCCTCGTGCGAGGTGGTGGCCACCTCGAAGACGCCGTTGTTGCGGCCCAGGCGCAGGACGGCGACGGTGTCGGCGACGGCCTTGACGTCGGCCATGTTGTGGCTGATCAGGATGACGCCGAGGCCGCGGTCGCGCAGGCGCTCGACGAGGTCGAGGACCTGGGCGGTCTGCTCGACGCCGAGGGCCGCGGTGGGCTCGTCCAGGATGACGATCTTGGGGTCGCCGACGAGGGCGCGGGCGATGGCGACCACCTGGCGCTGGCCGCCGGAGAGGGCGGCGATGGGGATGCGCACGCTCGGGATGCGGATGGAGAGGGTGTCGAGCAGTTCGCGGGCGCGCTTCTCCATGGCGACCTCGTCGAGCGTGCCGAAGCGCTTGAGCTCACGGCCGAGGAAGAGGTTGCCGACCACGTCGAGGTTGTCGCACAGGGCCAGGTCCTGGTAGACGGTGGCGACGCCGAGGGCCTGGGCGTCGTGCGGGCGGCCGATGGAGACCTCCCGGCCCTCCCACTCGATCGTCCCCTCGTCGATGGGGTGGACACCGGCGATGGTCTTCACCAGCGTGGACTTTCCGGCGCCGTTGTCGCCCACCAGGGCCACCACCTCGCCTGCGTGTACCTCCAGGTGCACGTCGGTCAGTGCCTGGACGGCGCCGAAGCGCTTGGAGACCCCGCGCAACGCCAGTACGGGTGCGCCTGTCACGTGAACCATCTCCTTCTTCCCCGTGCGCGCCGTGATGGTGGGTCGGCGGCCGGGCTGGCCCGCGCGCCGTGCGGGGCGGGCGGGTGAGCGTCGAAAAGTGGGGTGCCGGGGCGGGGCGGGGCCCGCCGCGCGGTGTGGGCGGTGCTCCCCGGGGAGGTGGGGAGCTCCGCCCGCGCGTGCTACTTCAGGCCGGCCGCGGCGCAGGCGGCGGCGTAGTCCGCCGTGCAGATGTCGGAGGCCTTGTAGAGGCCGTCGGCGATGACGGTGTCCTTGATGTTGTCCTTGGTGACGACCTTGGGGTCGAGCAGCTTGGCCGGGATGCCCTTGTCGGTGGCGCTGTCCACGCTGGCGGTGGCGACGGACTTGACGTCCTTGCCCTGCAGCAGGTCGACGGCCAGTTCGGCGGCGGAGTCGGCGAGCGGCTTGTAGGCCTTGTAGATGGTGTAGGCCTGGTCGCCGTTGACGATGCGCTGGACGGCGTCGAGGCCGGCGTCCTGGCCGCCGACGGGGACCTTGATGCCCGCGCCCTGGAGCTGGGTGATGATGGCGCCGGCCATGCCGTCGTTGGCGGAGTAGACGGCCTGGAAGCCGTCCTTGCCGAACTGGGTGATCGCGGCGCCGATCTTCTGGCTGGCGACGGTGGGCTTCCACTCGCCGGACTGCTCGTAGACGACCTTCTTGACCTTGGCGTCGAGGACCTTGTGGGCGCCGGCCTTGAACTGGCCGGCGTTCGGGTCCGCGTCGTCGCCGTTGATCATGACGATGTTGGCGTCGGCGGCCTTGTCCCCGAGGGCGTCGACCAGGGCCTGGCCCTGGAGTTCGCCGACCTTCTCGTTGTCGAAGGAGGCGTAGGCGGCGACCGGGCCGGTGGCCAGGCGGTCGTAGGCGACGACCTTCACGCCCTTGTCGGCGGCCTCCTTGACCCAGGCCTGGGTGGAGGTGGCGTCGAAGGCGTCCAGGACGATCACCTTCACGCCCTGGGCGATCAGGGTGTCGAACTGCTGCTTCTGCTTGGCCGCGCTGCCCTCGGCGTTGTTGTAGAGCACCTTGCAGTCCGCGCACAGGGCCTTGACCTTGGCCTCGATGAACGGGCGGTCGAACGACTCGTAGCGCGTGGAGGACGCGTTCTCGGGCAGCAGCAGACCGATGGACTTGGTGTCGCCTGAGGCGGCGGAGTCCTTCTTGTCGCCGCCGGCCTTGCCGCACGCGGCCATGGACAGGGCCATCGAGACGGCCGCGGTGGCGATGACGGCGCGACGCATCGTTGCGTTCATGTGGGGGTGCCTCCCTGACGTCGCCGCGACGGTGCGGCGGGGTGGGAGGGAGTCAACCCTTACACGCCAGATGTAGTCAAGAAGTAAATCCAATAAGAGACCAGACCGGTCCTTTTCGTTATCTTCCTGAACGCATTCGTCAAAGACGCGGCGAACACGGAGAGGCGCAGGCCGAAACTGTCAGTAACAACTGCCGGTGCCGGGCGGGAGGTCCGTCGGGCCTGGCCGACGAACCGGGCGTCAAGGGTGACGCCTGGCTACTTGCGGGGCAGATGTGTTCAAGGCGTGTCGGATTCGGTGTCCTTCGCGGGCCGGATACGGGCTCCGCGGCGGCGGCCCCGCCGGCGGGACGTCCGGGCCCGGCCCGACGCCTCGGCCCGACTCACCCACAGGGGCGGGATCCTGACGCCACGTCAGTGGCGGCGCGCGAGGATGACTCGGCCGCCGCCTCCCCCGGGGCCCGACGGGGGGACACGGCGCCGGGCTGACTACGCTGAAGCCGCACGTCAATGGCCGTCAACGGCCGGGGAGGGTACTGGACGGTGGAGAACATGGGCGAGTTGGACGACCTGCGGGCACGGCTGGCGGTGCTGGAGGCGGAGGTCGACCGCCTGCGCGAGGAGTCCGCGGCGACGCGCGCGCCGGCAGCGGCCGACCGCGACCGCGCGGGGGCCCGCTTCTCCGCACCCGAGCGCACCCCGGTGCCGGACGCGGTCCGCGCGGACCGGGCCGAACAGTGCCAGTCGATGACCGGCCTCGCCGATGTCCTCGGCGTCATGGTCTCCGGCCAGGCGGAGCAGACCATGATCCTGCGGGCCCAGACCCGGACCCTGGAAACCCAGAGCACCACGCTCACCAGGCACGGCCGGTTCCTGGAGAGCCTCCTGGAGGGCCAGTCCGCGCTGTTCGAGGAACTGCGCCGGGACGGCAGGTAGGCACCGGGCGACCCGGCGGTGGGGACGGCCCGAACCAAGGGCCGCCCCCACCGCCGCGTTCACGGACCGTCAGAGGGCGGCGTCGGCTCCGGGCGCAGGGCCAGTCCCACACCGACGGCGGCCGTGACCAGGCCCAGCACGGCGAGGGGGCGGGACCACTCCCCCGCCGTGGTGGGGGCGAAGGCCGGCGGCAGGACCAGCAGCGAGGCGGCCAGGGCGGCGGCCGCGGAGGCGGGACGGATGCTCGGACGGCGGGGGCCCAGCGCGTCGAGCAGCAGCAGGTGGCCGGCGAGCAGGACGGTCACCGCGAGCGCCCGCCACCAGGACGGCTCGCCGAGGGCCGCGAGCAGGACGGATCCGGCGGCGAGGAGCGTGGTGCGGGTCGCGGACAGGCGCGCGGGCCAGGTGGCCCGGGCCGGGCCGTCCGGCGTGGGGACGGCGGCCCACAGCGCGCCGACGGCGACCGGCAGGAGGACGACGGGCCCCAGCCGGTCGGTGAGCGTACCGGTTCCGGTGCCCGCCGCCGCGAGGGCGAGGGCGGTGCCGGTGCCGCGCAGGGCGGCGCGTTCGAGGCGTACGGCCCGCTCGGCGCGGTGGGCGCTACGGGGGCGGCGGGCCGGTTCGGCGACCGTACGGGCCGGCGGCCCCGGCTCCGTGGCGCGCGTCGGGCCGGCCGTCTGGGCGGTCGTTTGGGCGGTCGTCCGGGCGGCCGTCGGAGCGGTCCTGGTGCTCGACGGGCCGGTCATCGGGCGGCTCCCGTGATCCGGCGGCGCAGCAGGGGCCCGAGGGCCAGGTCCAGGGTCTCGCCGGGCGTGTGGCGGACCACCGGGATGCCGCGCCCGCGCAGGGTGGCGCGCATCGCCTCGCGTTCCGCGTGCCACAGGCGCAGCGCGAGGGCGTCGGTCTCGTCGTCGGGGCGGGCCGCCGGTTCCCCTACCGGGATCTCCACCACGACGAGCGGGTTGCCGCGTTCGCGGACCTGGCCGAGGACGTCGAGGATGCGCTGGTCCGACAGCGGTGTGAAGGCGTAGACGAGGGCGTGGCCGGGCAGGGCCGCGAGTGGCAGGGGTGGAAGGGGGCCGCGCCGGGGGCGGTCCTGACGGACCTCCAGCACGCTCTCCACGATGCGGTAGAACTGCCGGTCCCCGGTGGCGGCGGTGAGCTGGCGCAGGCGTCCGCCGACCGCGACGAGGCCGATCCGGTCGTGCCGGCGCAGGTAGGCGCGGGTCAGGCCGGTGGCGGCGCGCAGGGTTTCGTCCAGGCTGCGCCGCCCGGTGGCGGTGTCGATGTAGTCGGCGAGCGTGTCGAGCAGGACGACGGCGTCGGCGGCGCGTTCGGCGGCGAACTGGTTGATCTGGACGGCGTCGCGGCGGGTCGTGGACGGCCAGTGGATCCGCCGTTGCCGTTCGCCGGGCACGTGCGGGCGCACGCCGACGACCTCGATGCCGGTGCCCTCGTGCGCGGTGGTGTGCTCGCCGATCCGTTCGGGCAGGCGGACCGGGATCGGGGTGAGGTGGGCGGCGTCGGGGACGGGGAAGACGTCGACGGTGCCGAGGTCGGTGCGCACGGTGCGGCGGGTCAGGCCGCGGGCGTCGGGCACGTCGAGGTCGACGACGCCCAGGTGCCGGCGGCCCCAGCTGTCGGCGCGCAGGACGAGGTCGACGCCGTTCGGGGTGACGGTCAGGGCGTCCAGGGCGAGGCCGGGGCCGAGCGTCACGACGGGCTCGGGCGGGCCGATCCGGCCGTCGTGGTCCACGGTGACGTGCACGGCGACGGGCTCGCCCTCGAAGCAGCGCCGCGGCCGGGCGGTGCTCTCGGCGGACAGCCGGGTGGGGCGGCTGCCTCCGGGGGCCGCCAGCGCGAGCAGGACGGCCGCGAAGGCGGCCGGGGCGAGCAGCCAGGCGTGGCCGGTGACCAGGGCGGCGAGGGCCGCGACGGTGGCCACCGTGAGCAGGCGCAGGGTCTGCTCACCGGGCCGCCAGTGCGGTGACGGCGGGCTGTCGGGCAGGCCGGCGGCGCTGGCCCGGGCGCTGCGGGCGACGGCCAGGGCCCGGGCGCGGCGGGCGGGGCGGTCCGTGTCGTCGGGGGTCGGGGCGGGGTCGGTGGCCAGGGCAGGGGCGGTGGCCGGGGCCTGCGTGGTGGTCGGGGCCTGCGTGGTGGCCGGCTCGGCCGGGGCCGCGTCCTGGGCGGGGGTGGTGGCCGGGGCGGGTTTCACGGTGCCACCGCGCGGGGCAGCGTCTGCGGCGCGGGGACGGAGGCGATCAGGCGCGCCATCACGTCGTCCGCCTCGATCTGGCGCACCCACAGTTCCGGTTTGAGCGTGATGCGGTGAGCCAGGGCCGGGCCGGCCAGCGCCTTGACGTCCTCGGGGGTCAGGTAGTCGCGCCCCTCCACCATGGCGTGGGCGCGGGCCAGTTGGATCAGCGCCAGCCCTCCGCGGGGCGAGGCGCCCACCTGGATCTGCTGGTCGTTGCGGGTGGCGTCGACGAGGGCGATGACGTAGTCGACCAGGTCGTCGTCGACCTCGACCCGTTCCACCGCGGCCCGCATGGCGAGCAGTTCCGCCGGACCGGCCACGGTCTCCAGGACCGGCTCGGGGGCCGCCCGGTCGATCCTGGCGCGCAGCATCGCCGCCTCCGTGGCGGTGGGGAGGTAGCCCATGCGCACGCGCAGCAGGAAGCGGTCGAGCTGGGCCTCGGGCAGGGCGTAAGTGCCCTCGTACTCGATCGGGTTGGCGGTGGCGATGACCAGGAAGGGGTCCGGCAGGCGGCGCGTGGCGCCGTCGACGGAGACCTGGCCCTCGGCCATCGCCTCCAGCAGGGCGGCCTGGGTCTTGGGCGGGGTCCGGTTGATCTCGTCGGCCAGCAGCAGCTGGGTGAACAGCGGGCCGGGCCGGAACACCATCTCGCCGGTGTTGCGCTCGTAGAAGGGCGCACCGGTGACGTCGGAGGGCAGCAGGTCGGGGGTGAACTGGATCCGGCGGAAGTCCAGGCCGAGGGTGGTCGCGAACGAGCGGGCCAGCAGGGTCTTCCCGAGCCCGGGCAGGTCCTCGATCAGGACGTGTCCGCCGGCGAGCGCGCCGAGCATGACCAGGCGCAGTGCCTCGGGCTTGCCGACCACGGCCCGTTCGATCTCCCCGATCACCGCGCGAGCCCGCTCGCCGGCCTGCTGCGGGGTCAGCGCCGGTACGGCCTGCGGTGCCTGCCCCGGCACCGTGCCCGGGCCGGCGGGGTGGGCGGGGCCGTGGAGGGTGGTGGAAAGGTCGGGCATGACTCTCCTGCGGAAACGATTCGGTCGGTGAGGGGCGGTGACGGGTCCGGGGGTGTTCGGTCCTGGGACGCGGTGGGTCACAGGGCGTCGAGCCGGTCGACGAGCTCGCGCAGGACCTCCACCGGGAAGACCTCGGCCGGGACGGGCGCCACGGGGTCGATCCACGGCCACAGCCGGGGCCCGAGGAGCTCGGCGGCCCGGTCGCGGTCGGCCGTCAGGTCCAGGCCGTGGACCTCCGCGAGCCGTACCGCGTACAGCCGTCGGAGCCTGGCGCGCAGCGGTGCGGCGTCGCCCTGGGGGTCGAGGCCCTGGCGGACCGTCCAGCGCCAGTCGCCGAGGCCGGGCTCGTACGCCTCCATCTGCCGCGGCCGGCTGCGCGGGGAGAGGGTCTCGGCTCCCGCGCCGGCCATGCGGCGGGCGACGAGCAGGGCGGTGACGGTCAGCAGGACCACGCCGGCCCCCGCCCCGGGCCAGCCGCCGACCAGGGCGAACAGGATCTCGGCGAGGACGGCGGGCGCGGCCAGCTCGATCAGGCTGTGGCGCACCGAGCCGGGGCGGGCGAGTGCGCGGCCCGCCTCGTCGGCGGGCCCGTCGCGGCGGGGCGTCGCGCTGCTCATCGGTGCTCCCCCGCGGTGTGTGTCCCCGCGGTGTGCGTCCCGGTGGCCGCGGGCGGGGGTGCGGCGTCCGCGAGCCGGGCGGCGATGGCGTCCAGGGCCCTACGGGCCCGGCGCACCTGGTCGTCGTCCATCCGGTGGGTCGAGTACCGGGCCTCGCGAAAGAGCGCGGTGAGCTCCCGCGCCCCGGTGGCGTCGACCCGCTCGTCGGACAGCGCGCGCCGCAGCAGCTCCGTCGGGCTCTCCCAGGCGTGCCGGGGCAGGCCGGAGGCGGCCAGTGAGCCCTCCATCGCCGCGTAGCAGGCGATCACCGCCGCCCTTGCGTCCGCGCCCTCCAGGGCCCTGCGGCCGGAGGCGACGGCCTCGGCGAGAGCGGCCTCGGGGCTCGCGGGCGCGGCGGGCGGCGCCACGGGCACCTCCTGGCGGCGCAGCCGCAGTCGGCGCAGCCGGAGCACGAGGACGACGCCGAGGACGACCGCGGCCACCGCCGCCAGGGCGGACAGTGCCGTGAACAGCACCCCGAGCCCGTCGTCGACGGTCGGCGGGACCGGTACCCGCGGGGACGACGGGACGTCCCTGGGGCTGGGGGTGGGCGTCACCGGCAGCGGGTGGGGCACGAGGACCGGCCCGGAGCCGGCCCGGCCGTGCAGGACCAGCAGCAGGACCGGCACCGCGGCGGCGGCCAGCGGCAGCAGGAGCATGGCCGTCTCCCGCAGGCGCTCGGCCCGGGGTGTCGGCCCGTCGAGGTGGCGGACCTCTTCGCGGAAGCGCACCGCGAACCTGCCGACCAGCGCGGCCCAGCCGAGCCCGAGCAGCACCACGAACCCCAGGCCGGCCACCGGCCCGGTCGCCGCCGTGCCCAGGAGCCCGCCCTCGGGCCGCAGCGCCGCGGCAGCCGTCAGCAGCCCGACGACGACCAGCAGCACCCCCGTCGGCCGACCGCTCCGCCAGCGCGTACGCGACGGCGATCCACCGTCCATGCGAAACCCCCCGGTTCCAACGCGCGCGACGGCGCGCGAGGTGCAGCGTCGCACACCAACCGTCACGGTGTCACCTGCCGCCACAGGCGGCGGCGATGACGGCGGTGGCGGCGGGACCGGCGCGGGAAACGTCGCCTGCGAACAGGTCCGCCCGCGCCGCGGACAGCGGCGGCGGTACCTGCTCAGGCGGTGGCGAGTGCGTGCCCCAGCAGCGACATCGCGTCGGGCATCACCCGCCGCCAGAAGCCGTCCGTGTGCTCTCCGTCGGGGAAGTGCTGCTCCCGTGCTCGCGCCTGCCGCGCGACCTGGCGGGCGGCGGGGCAGAACGGGTCCTCCTGGCCGCACCACACGCCGAGGGCGCCGACCTGCGTCCGGTCCAGACGCAGTGTCGGCTCGTGGGCCTGCCAGTCGGCCTCGTCGGCGTACCCGCCGGTGGTGCGGGCGTCCGTCCAGGTGCGGAAGACGGCCGGGCTGAGCAGCGCCACGGCGTCCAGGTTGCGGCCGCTCTGCGTGCGCCCGACGGCGTACTGCAGGGCGCCCGAGCCGCCCATGGAGATCCCCATCGCGGCGCGTGGCGTGGGCAGTTGGCGGGCGTGCAGCCAGCCGGGGAGTTCCTCGCGGAGCATCGCCTGCGGGTCGTCGCCGGGGGCCTGCTGGTGCCAGTAGGTGGCGTCCCCGCCGTCCACCGCGACGACGGCGAACGGCGGCACGCCGCCCTTGACCGCGGCCGCCAGGAACTGCGGTACCCCGAGCGCCACCATGCCCTGCGCGTCGTTGCCTCGCCCGTGCAGCAGGACGCAGACCGGCAGGTTCGTGCTCGCCGCGGCGCCGGGCGGGAGCATGGTCACCATCGTGACCTCCCGGTTCCGGGCCGCCGAATGGACCCGTTCGACCTGCACCGGTCCCGGTGCCGCGTCCGGCACCGTGCCGTCCGTCCCGGTCATCCCCAGCGCCTTCTTCAGCGTCACCCCACCGGGCAGCCATCCGGCGAGCATCCCGCCCCCCGCCGCGGCCCCGAGCAGGGCACCGCCGCCCACGACGCCGGCCCCGAGCCGCAGCAGGCGCCGCCGCGACACCGCGCGGTCGACGGGGTCCGCCGAGGGCTGCTCGGTGACGCCGCCGGTGTGTGTGGTCATGTCTGTCGGCCTTTCGCCGTTCGGTTTCGTGCGCGCGGCAGCGGGACAGGCGATAGCGGTTGACGCCGTCCGGTCGAGCGGATCCGCGTGGGCGGCCTGGCCGGGAGCGGGCGAACGGATGTCGGCACGTTTCCCCCGGTCGGCCGGCCCAAGCAAACGATCATCGTAGTGGACGAGCGATCGGACCACCCGGTTCCGTCCGCGCCCGACCTGGATCGACAGCGGCGCCGTGTTCTCGCCCTCGACCGCCGGACCCACGCGTGTACGGCGGGACCCGCTGGGCCATCCCGGTCGTGGGCCCGAGCTGTTCGGAGGACGCGGTCGGTGTTGTGGCCGGCCGGATGAACGCCGCTGCCTACGTTGCGCGGTGACCGGGGCCAACGGGGGCCTGTGAAAGCACGAGGAGCACGATCTCATTGCGTACAGCCCCAGTAGTACGGAAGCACCGGGCGCTGACGGCGGCCGGACTGGCGGCGGTGACGGCGGCGGCATCTCGAACTTCGGCACGGTGAACCTGACCCGGTCGCAGGTGTTCGCCGACACTCCGGACAACTGCGCCCCGCCCGGTTCCGTCCCCGGCTGCACCGGCTGACCGCCCGCCCGGCAGCGGCATCCGGACGTCCTGCGGACGGACGGAGCCGTAGGCCGGATGTCGGCCGGGTCGGCGTGGGGGCGGGCCGTGCGGCCCGCCCCGGCACCGGCCAACCGAAGGCCCCTGTCCGCCGGTTGGAACACGGCGTCGATGCGGGCTGACACCGCGAGGCGCACGAGGCCCCGGGATGTGCGGGGTGGGAGCAGCGTGGAGTGGGGAGCAGCGTGGGGCGGGAGCGGTACGGCCCCCGGAGGCCCGGGCTCGGGTGCGGACGATTCGCCGGAGTTCGGTGGGCGCGGTCGCGGCGGCCGGCCGTACGGACCCACGGGACGGGGAGCGGCGCTCGACGTCCTCGGTCCCCGTGAGCGGCTCGCCCCCGATGGGGTCCTGTGGAAGGTGCGGGGCGGTCTTTCGGCGTGTGCGGACGGAGTCGGCAGCGCCCCGCCGGGTCCGGCTGCCGGGTCGTGGTGTGCGGCTACAGGAGGACGAGCAGCTTGGTGCCCGGCAGCAACTTGCGGTTGACGGAGGTCGATTGGACGAACACGGTGTACGCGGGGTTCTCACCCGGCTTCACCGTGGCCTCCGATGCCGGCAGGCCGAGGAGTTGGCGGGCGGCCGGGCCGGAGAACACCCTGCCGGTCATCCGGCCGGTGGTCGGGTCCTTCTCCGCCACGGCGATCTGCTTGTTGACCTGGATCTTCTCGCGCTTGGACAGCTCGTAGAAGGCGCAGCCGGTCTTGTAGGTGTGGCCGGCGCTGGTGACGAAGTCGCGGATCTGGGTCTGCTGGTCGACCGGGATCAGGATGTACTTGCCGGTGTCCAGGGCGTCGAGGTTGGCCTTGACCTCGGCGGTGTTCAGGTCCTGGCCCATGGCGAACAGGTTCTTGGTGCCGCGCACGCCCTGTTCGCGGCCGCGCAGGAAGCTGGTGGCGGCGTTCTTGACGGTGCCGATGGCCTCCTCGACGCCCTTGCTGGAGTCCGCGTCCCAGATCGCGATGTTGCCCGCGGGGAAGCCGTACTCCTGGGCGGTGCGCTTGGCCAGGGAGTTCGGGACGAGGATCGCCGAGGTCCAGTGGTCGGGGAGGTTGTCCATGGCGCCGTGGATGCGGTCGATCCACGAGCGCAGGACGGCCTTGCCCTGGCCGGCGCCCATGCGGGTGTGCATCTGGCCGCTCTGCGAGCAGCCGGAGGCGTTCTCCTCGCCATCGGTGACGACGACCTGGAGGAAGGAGTGCTCCCCGTACCCTTCCCAGATGTTCTTCAGGTCGTCGACGGACTTCACGGCCGCCTCGATCAGCGCCGTCGCACCGTTGTCGACCTTGTAGAGGCCGCGCAGGGACGGCAGGTGCTTGACGTCCATGTCCCAGACCAGGTTCTGCACCTCGTGGTCGAAGGCGTAGAGGCTGATGCGGGTCTCGTGGCCGAGCCGGTCCGACTCCTCCTGCAGGCCCTTCACGAACTCGTCGACCACGCGGACGAGTTGCTCCTGGTGCTGGCGCATCGAGCCGGACTTGTCGACCACGAGCGAGACGTGGTTGACCTTGTGCTTGATCCGGTTCGCAGACATGGCTCTACCCCTTTTCCAACGCTCTTTCGGCGCCTTTTCGGCGTCCCCTCCGGCGTTGTTCCCAACAGTAGGAGGGGGCACTGACAACCCGTTCCGGCCCGTTGCGCCTGCGACGGCGAGGTTGTCGCCCGCCTCGACGGCCGTCGGGTGCGGCGGGGCGACGTCCGCGCCGGAGCCGGGACAATGGCCGGATGACCAGTCAGCTTCCGCGCGGCCTCCAGCACCTCATCCCCACCACGCGCACCACCACCGCCGGTGAGCGCGCCGCCTCCCAGCTGCTCCACCTGCGCACCGCCGCCGTGCCGGTCCCGGTGCTGGCCGCGGCCGCCGAGCTGATCGCCGGGCAGCTGGACGACCCCGACCCGGCCACCCGTGACGCCGCCGGCGCCGTCCACGCCCGTCTGCTCGCCGCGATCGAGACCGCCGCGCCGGACCGGTAGCGGTTCACCGCGGGGGTGGCGGGGCCGGCGGCTATTGGGGGTTGCCGTTGGCGGCGAGGCGGGCGCTCATCTCCGCATGGGCGCGCCGGGAGTGGGTGTTGGCCGGGTCGTGGACGAGCCGGAGGTAGTCGTAGAGGACCTGCACGCACTTGTCCCGGGTGAGGTAGGACGCGTCGGAGGCCAGCTCAAGGCTGTCGGTGACCTCCATCAGCTTCCCGTCGGCTGCGGCGTACGTGGGGTGCCAGATGAGCCGCACCGCCGGGTTGAGCGCCATGACCACGCGCAGCTGCGGGACCTCCTGCGCGATGAGGACGCTGTCGGGGTCGTACGCCCGCAGGAAGATGTGGACGGGGCCGCGGGCGCGGCTCACGAAGGCCTTGGACAGGACGTTCCACATCGGCGTCTTGAGCATCCAGTCCGAGGTGAGGGTCAGCTTGTCGACCACGCCGCCGAAGGGGGTGGCCTCCAGGGGGGTGTGGCCCTTGGCGCGGGCGTAGTCACTGACCTCCCGGCCGCCGGACCAGAGGGCCAGTGTCGGCGTGTCGATCTCCAGGTAGTCGCCGATGACCTTGACCAGCTCCTGGTACCAGCTGTTCGACGCGCGGTGGTCGCGTTGTTCCTGGCGTTCGGTGAACTTCGCCGCGGCCTCGTCGTTGAGCTGTCCCTGTTCGGCGATGCCGCCGAGAACGAGCTGCCAGGCGATGTCCGTGACGTCCCTGGGAAAGCCGACTTCGGCCATCGTGTCGCGGAAGGTGCCCCACTCGCCGTGCGCGGTGGGATCGGCGGCGTGCCGCCGCGCCTCCTCCCGGACCGCGGGACTCTCCTGGCGCTGCAGCCGGCGCGTCACGGCCGCGTTGCCCACCGTCCGTTGGAGGAGGGCGAGTTCGGCGGGGTGCGGCGCCCTCCCCGCGGCGGGTTCGGGGGCCACCCGCTGTGCACGCCTCCTCGGCGCCGTCTCGGGTGTCGGTGGCACCGAGTGTGTCGCTGTCTTTCGCACGCTCCCCAGCCCCTTCGAAGTCGCCGCTCGGCCCCGAGGGGCCGAGACTATGGGTTCGGCGCGCTTCCCGCGAGGGCCGAAAGGGCAGTCGGGGGGCATCGTACGAGGTCTGTGGGCGGTCAGCGGGCCGTGCGCGGGAGGAGGAGGCAGGCGCCGGCGGCCAGGGCGGCGGTCGTGGTGATGGTGAGCCAGACGCCGGGGCCGCCGTGCAGGGACTGGAGCAGGTGGGTGCCCAGGCCTGCGCCCAGGGGCGAGCCGACGGCCCCGGCCAGGCCGAGGAGGCCGAGGGCGCGGCCGGTCCTGCGGCGCGGGGCGGTGGTGACGGCCAGTTCGTCGAGGCTCGGTCCGATCAGCATCTCGGCGAGGGTGGCGGGCACCGTGAACAGCAGCAGTGACAGCCATCCGGCGTGCGGCAGCAGGGCGAGGTAGGCCAGGGCGAAGGCCGCGAACCCGGCGGTGAGCAGGGTGCGGGGCGGCAGGTGCCCGAGGAAGCGGCGCAGCAGCGTGTACTGGCACAGCAGGACGAGGGCGCCGTTGAGGGTGAAGACCACCGAGATGGCCGCGGTGCTGCCGGTGAGGGTCTTGGCGGTGAGCGGGATCACCGAGTTGAGCTGGCTGTAAATGGCCCAGTAGGCGACCGCGGCGAGGAAGAGGACGGTTGGCCCGCGTCGGCCGGGGGCGGCGGTGCGCTCGGGCGCCGGCCGCCGGTCCGCGGCGTGCGGGGGGTGGGGCGCGGCCGGTCCGTCGTCGGCTTCGTTCTTGGCTTCGTTCTTGGCTTCGGCGTTGGCTTCGTCCTTGGTGAGGAAGGTCAGGTGGAAGCCGAGGACGAGGTGGGAGAGGACGGCCGCGGCGAGGATGGTGTCGAAGCCGAGCGGGTAGGCGACCGCGCCGAGGGCCGGTCCGAGGACCACGCCGACGTTGCCGAAGGTGGAGCGCAGCGCGAGCATCCCGCGGGTGTCGTCGTGCGCCGCCGCTTCGGTGACCAGGCGGGCTTTGACGGACAGCACCAGCAGTGAGCCGCCGATGCCGACGGCCGCGATGCCGGGCACCAGGGCCGGTCCTCCGGCGGCGATCAGCAGGTAGCCGACGATGCGGCAGCCGAAGCCGGCGGTGGTGGTGGCGCGGGCGCCGACGCGGTCCACGAGGAGGCCGGATATCACCGAGAAGCCCTGCCCGCACAGCGAGAGCAGCCCGATCAGGAGCCCGACGCGCCCCACCGGGGTGCCGGCGGCGCTCAGGTGCAGGGCGAGCAGGGGCAGGAACATGAACGTGGTGACGCCGGTGGCCAGGACGGTGGTGAGCAGGGCCCGTCCGGTGGCGGAGGTGCGGGACCAGGTGGAGGGGCGCGGGCGGGCCCGGGGCGGGGTGGCGGTGGCGGCGGACACGGAACTCCGTTACGGCCCGCAGACCCGGCCCTCGTCCGGCGTCCCCGAGGATGCGGGCGGGCAGCGCAACGCGGCGCCGCGACCGGGGCGCGGCGGCTCCGATCCGCACCGGGGGGCCGCCGGGCGCCCCGCGGCCCCTCACAGGCGCAGGTCCATCCGCTGTTCGACCGTGTCGAGGCCGAACGTGTGGGCGGGGCGGGAGACGGTGAGCTCGAAGCCGGCCTTCGCGTACAGGTGGTGGGCGGCGTCGAGGCCGGCGACCGTCCAGAGCAGCACGCCCTCGTACGAACGGGCGCGGGCCTCGGCCAGGGCGGTCTCCAGCAGCCGACGGCCCAGGCCCCGGCCCCGGACGTCCGGGGCGAGGATCACCCACCGCAACTGGCCCCAGCCCGGGCGCTCCTGCGCGCGGACGAGCCCGGTGGCACCCACCACGCGGCCGTCGAGTTCGGCGACCCACAGGCAGCCGGGTGCCGCGTCGCCCTCACGGACGCGGGCCAGCACCAACTCCGCCATGCCGGCGGCGACATAGGCCTCCATGGTCGCGTCCATGCCGTACTCGCGGGCGTAGAGGACGCCGTGCAGGGCGGCGACGGCGCCGAGGTCGCCGGGGCGGTCGGCCTCGCGGACGGTCGCGATCGCGGGCTCGGTGGCGGCCATGGCAGCATCCCCTTCCACTGAAACACTCGTTTCAGTGGAACGATAGACCACGTGTCCACTCCCGCCAACGCCGTCTGCCGCCCGTCACCGCGCCGCGAGGAGATCCTCGCGGCGACCGTCCGCTACGTCGCCGAGCGGGGCGTGTCCGACCTCTCGCTACGCCCGCTGGCGGCGGAGATCGGCTCCAGCCCACGCGTGCTGCTGTACCTGTTCGGGTCGAAGGAGCAGCTGGTCCGGGAGGTCCTGGCGGTCGGACGGGCCGAGCAACTGGCGCTGCTGGAACGGTCCGAGGTCGAGGGCGGCAGCGCCCGCGAGACCCTCGAACTGCTCTGGGAGTGGCTGACGAGGCCCGAACGCCGGGGCGCGCTGCGGCTGTTCTTCGAGGGGTACGTCCGGGCCTTCGACCGCTGCGAGCCCTGGCTGGACTTCGACACCGCCTCGCTGGACGAGTGGCTGCCGCCGCTGGAACGCGTCCTTGCCGGCACCCGGGCGAACGCCACCGTGGTACTCGCCGTCCTGCGCGGCCTGCTGCTGGACCTCCTCACCGACGGCGGGAACGGCGACGACGGCCCCCACGCCGGGCGTGTGCACGCCGCCTGGCGCGACTTCCTCGACTCCGCCCTCGGGTGAGGACGGGCCCGCCTCCACGGCGGGCACGGCCCGGGCTGCGGCTGTCGGCTCTGCCCGTGGCGAATCTGCGGCGGGCAGAGAAACCGCATCCGGGGCGCTCCCCCGGTCAAGAGTGGAGTCGACAGCAGACCTCCTCGACAAGGAGACCGGATGACTCCCCTCAGCACGCCCCCGCTCCGCGCGGAGCAGGGCGACACCCCGCCCAGCCGCTTCGACGACCATCTGGCGGCACAGCTGCTCGCCCAGCGGATCGTCCTGCTCGGCACCCAGGTCGACGACGTGTCGGCCAACCGGGTGTGCGCGCAGCTGTTGCTGCTGTCGGCGGAGGACCCTCGCACCGACATCAGCCTGTACATCAACAGCCCCGGCGGGTCGGTCACGGCGGGGCTCGCGATCTACGACACCATGCGGCTGATCCCGAACGACGTGTCGACGCTGGCGATGGGGTTCGCCGCCAGCATGGGCCAGTTCCTGCTCACGGTGGGGGCGCCCGGCAAGCGGTTCGCGCTGCCGAACGCGCGGATCATGATGCACCAGCCCTCGGCGGGCATCGGCGGCACCGCCGCGGACATCGAGATCCAGGCGGAGAACCTGGAGTTCACCAAGCGGTCCATCGAGCGGATCACCGCCGAGCACACCGGACAGAGCGAGGAGACGATCGCGCGCGACGGCGACCGGGACCGCTGGTTCACGGCCGAGCAGGCCAGGGAGTACGGGATCGTGGACCGGGTGGTGGAGTCGGTCGCCGACATCCGCCCGGCCTCCTCGCGCCGACGGATGGGGCTGTGACATGGGGTCGTACACGGTTCCCTACGTCATCGAGCGGACCGCGCACGGTGAGCGGTCCTACGACGTCTTCAGCCGGCTGCTGAACGAGCGGATCATCTTCCTCGGCACCGAGATCGACGACGGGGTCGCCAACGTGGTCATCGCGCAGCTCCTGCACCTGGAGTCGGAGAACCCGGAGCGCGAGATCTCGATCTACCTCAACTCGCCCGGCGGATCGTTCACTTCGCTGATGGCGATCTACGACACGATGACGTTCGTGCAGGCGCCGATCTCCACGTTCTGCGTCGGTCAGGCGGCGTCGACGGCGGCGGTGCTGCTGGCCGGCGGAGATCCCGGGCGACGGTTCGTGCTCCAGCACGCGCGGGTGCTGCTCGGCCAGCCGGCCAGCGGCGGCCGGCAGGGGACGGTCTCCGACCTCAGCCTCGCGGCCAAGGAGATGGTCCGCATCCGCTCACAGGTGGAGGAGGTCCTGTCCCGGCACACGCACCACGACGTGGCGACGCTGCGCGCGGACCTGGACCGGGACAAGGTGCTCACCGCCGAGGAGGCCGTCGCCTACGGGCTCGCCGACGAGGTGCTGAGCCGGCGGCTCGCGTTCGGCTGACCCCGTTGACCCGGTGCGGCCGGTACGACGGGGGTGTACCGGCCGCTGGTTCGCTCACGCGGTGTGGTCAGGCCGCCAGGCAGAGGCCGTTGGAGTGCGCCGTGGGCGCGGTGCGACCGTGGCTGATCGAGCTCCGGGTGTGCCCGGTCAGCTCGTCCTGGGCGAGCGAGAGCAGGTCGCCGAGGCCGAGCCCGAGGGCCCTGGCGGCGGCCGCGAGCACCTCGGAGGACGCCTCCTTGCGTCCGCGCTCCAGCTCCGACAGGTACGGCATCGAGATCCGGGCCGTCTCCGCGACGTCCTTCAGCGTGCGCTCCTGGGCGAGCCGCTCGCGCCGCAGCACACCGCCGACGAGGTCGCGCCACAGGGGTTCCCTCGGCGCGGGCGCCGGTGGGGCCCCCGCCGGTCGCTGCGGGGCGCGGGTCGCCCCGCCGGATGCGGGCGGCGAGGTCTGCGGGCGCAGGGGGATGACGCGGGCTTCGTCCGGCGCATGAGTGCTCACCTCTTCAGCCTAGGGATCCGGCGCGCCGGGGGAAGGGATCGGCGTTCTGCCCTGGGTGAAGCCGTACGGGCGGACCGGCGGCGTCGCGGAACCGGGGAACCGTTCCAATTAAGTGATCAGGAGTGAGTCTTGGACCCAGGTCTGATCACTGCGTGCATCCCGAACGGTGGTGGATGCCCGACTGGTCGCCCGCGTTCTCCTTGTCCCCGCTCGGCTGCGCGCATCGTGTGCACGGTCCGTGACGGGGCGGCGGGTCTCCTCACGCCCCCGGATGCCTGATGGGGCCTGGACGGTCCGATGCCCGCCAGCATCGCTCTGGTGCTGGAGGGGCGGTGCCGTCCGTCGCCGGATCGGGTGTCCGAGGGCGCGTCGCCCGATCGCGACAGCGGCGCTGTCGTGTCGGGTGGTCTTTCGGCTGGGTGTCGCGAGCGGTTTCTGCCAGTGCTGCGCGCCCCATTGGGAGGTGTAGGCGGGGTCCACGGCGACGATGACCATGTCCAGTTCGGCGGCCATGGAGATGAGCCGGGCGCGGAGTTTGCCGGTGGGGATGCCGGAGACGAGCTGCCGGAACCGCTTCCTGCGGCCGTGTTTCTCGCGGGTGGTCTCGGCGGTGAAGTCCAGGTTCTCCAGGCCGATCGCCCTCACACCGCACCGCTTGGCCCAGTGGAGGAGTCGGGTGATGGCGTGGCGGATCTGGGCGTCGCGGTGGGTGGCGGTGCCGGTCAGGTCGTAGCGGAACCGGCGGGGTTCGCCGACCGGGTTGCCGTGGGCGTCGAGGTGCCAGGCGGCGAAGTGGTCGGCGTTGGTGTCCACCCCGACCATCCCGGCCGCGCGGGCCGCCTCCAGCGGCATCGTCCGCACCACGGGCCGGACCCAGGACGCGTCCAGGTACCAGCGGCCACGAGCCACGTCCAGGTGGATGCGATAGGCCACCGCCCGGTGGCCCTCGATCCGGTCGGCCCACTCGGTGCCCCGGTGCGCGAACGCCACCTTCGCGGCCAGGACATACCGGCCGCTGGCGGCGTTGGCATACTCGGCAAGCGTCGCGGGCAGCTTGATCGACACCTCACCGTCCGGGGAGACCCGGATCGTCTCGTTGCCGAACCGTTTGCCCGACTCCCCGTCGGCGGCGAGGAACCACCGCGCACTCTCCCACCGCGCCCGCCACTCAGCCTCGGTAAGACCGGCGGCGGCCAGGTTGTGCCGGGTGTTCAGCAACTTCCGCCCGCCGCGCACCACATGCACGCGACCGGCCTCACCATCGACCCGAGCAGCCGCGTACCGTTCCTCCAGCGCCGCGAGCCGACGGGACTTGACGAACCACTCATGCCTGGAACGGTAACCGCCGGGTGCCCGCTTGGTGCCCTTCTCCCCGACCGGCAGCGACAGCCGGTGAGCGATTGTTTTGATCCCTGTGTCCAACGAGTCCAGGTAAGCGGCCTGCCCGCGACGTGACAGCGCCCACTGGTCGTGCGTGGCCTTGGTGACGCTCCCCGCCCAGCGCGACGACGACTCCACGGTCAGGTCACGTTTGCGCGCGGCCCACGTCTCCTTGCCATGCTCCAGCCCGTCCGCGCAGCGCGCCTTCAGGTCCTTCGACGCCAGAGCCCCCATATGCCCGCCGACCAGCCGCAGCACCTTCTCATCCTCGGGCGTGAGGCCCTCGAGACGGTCACGGACCGTCACACCCGTCGGGCCGAGGGAAACGAACAGCGCGTCGATGTGCCAGAGCTTCTTCTTCGACCCGGTCACGCCATCCCCCTCCCAGTGAGTGCCACCACCCTCACACACACCACCGACAGTCGCCTCATCGATCCAACAAACCGCCATCGACAACAAGCTCATGGACACCTATGTGCACCAAAACGACCTCAATCCCCAACAGTTCACAACCCCGCCGCGACCGTCCGGAACTGATCCCCCGTCGCCCGACGGGGTGTCGGTCAGCGTCCTGCTGCGGCCGTTCCACTGTTCGCCGGGCGGCCGATGGGGGTCGCGTGCCGGGTGAGGAGTGCGCGCAGGGCGTCGGGGGCGGAGGTGCCGCGCTTGGGGAGGACGAGGAGGCAGGAGCCGCTGCGGTTCAGGACCACGAAGAGGTTCCGCGTCTCGGCGAAGCGGGGCCCGGCCGTCCAGCTCAGGGTGCGGATGCCGCTCCCGTCGGTGACGCTCACGCCGCTGCCGTCCACCACCGCGCGGTACTCGCCGCCGCGCCGGGCCGCGCGCCGCTGCGCCAGCATCGCCTGCAGCCGGGGCGTGAACACCACCAGCGCCACCAGCGCGGCCAACGCCACAGCGTCCGACACGACCGTCTGGCCGTCCGCCAGCTTCGCCGCCAAGCCGAACGCGGTGAAGGCCGCCACCGCCGAAGGCGCGACCCGCGGCAGCCAACCCGCCACGGTGCGCCGCGTCTGGACCGCGATGGCCTCGCGGAAGTCCTCGCCCGTCGGCGTGTACGCCAGCTCCACCCGCTCCTGGTCCACCGGTGCTCCTTCTTGATCCACTGTTCGGTGCGGCGGATGCTAGCAAAGGGTTCGCAAAGCGGCGTCAGCCCCCTGGGGCCCGGCTACCCCCGTGACCAGCGGCTCTCCACGATCCCGCAGTCGTACGCCGTCACCCCGCCCGCCCGGTAGGCGTGTCGCACCAGCCACGGCCCGAACACGCTGCCGCCCGATCCGGCGAAGCCGGGGTTGACGAACAGGCGCAGTTCCTCGGCCAGGCCCTCGCGCAGCAGCGCGGAGACCAGCCCCGCGCCCCCGAAGCAGAGCAGTGCCCCGCCTGCCCGTTCCTTCGCCCGCGCCACCGTCTCGGCCAGCTCGCCGTTGAGCACCTCGGTGCGCGGCCACCGTCGCGCCGGCCGCCCCGATCGGGACACCGCGAACTTCGGCAGCACCCCGATCGCCCGGCTGAACTCCCAGTCCGCGTCGGCGGGATGGAGAGCGGCCATGCGCTCCCAGTGCCCCAGGTACCCCTCGTCCGCCATCGGCCGGCTCAGCAGGATCCCCGAGGCGCCGGCCAGCAGGCCGTTGAACGAGGCCCGCAGGTCGGCGCTCCACGGCCACTGCGGGCCCCAGTTCCACAACTGCCAGTTGGCGCCCGGAACTTCGCTGTCGACGTAGCCGTCCGCGGACACCTGCATCGCCACGACCAACCGCCCTGTGCCACCCATGTCGCACCTCCTCCACCGCGACGGTAACGGGAGGGTCCGACAATCCGACCTCCGTGGCGCCGGCGGGTCCTGGCGCAGGCCGGTGACGTCCCGCGTCGAAGCCGCCAGTTGTACGACTTCCGGGGGGGTGTGCGGCGGCCGAGATGCCGGTGCCGGGGCGTGGTGACCGGCGGCAGTGGCGGCGCGCCGGGGAGAGCGACCCCGGGGCCGGGTGGCGCGTAGGGCGGGGGTCCTGGGGCGTGGCCGGATGGCCGGGCCGGGGTGGGGGGGAGTTCGTGGAGCAGGCCATTGGGCGTCCGCCATCGCCCGTCTGCCGGCCGTCGCCTGGTGGCACTGACCCGCCGAACACCTCACCCGGCACCTGCGCACCGTCATGTCCGGCACGGTCGACGCCCTGGAGGCCGCCGCGCCCACGCCCTGAGCCGCGGTGCGCCGCCGCGCGTGGACGTCGAGGCCGGACGGGGCCGGGGTGTCACGACTCGGGGGGCGCGCTGGCGCGTGGGACCCAGCCGTTGTCGGCGCCGGTGCGGATCAGGGTCTCGGCGTAGCGCCACAGGTCGGCGGAGGAGTCGCCGATGACGGACTTGCGGGCCCGGACGTCGGCGTCGGTGACTCCGGGGGTGCGCCAAGTGCCGCCTTGGTTGCCGTAGTTGAGCAGCAGCGGTTGGAGGCGGTCCATCGCCTTGGCGAACCGGGCCTCCGCGCTGGCGCGTTCCTCGAACTCGTCCCAGATCGCGCGGAAGTGGTCGCGCTGGTCGTCCGGGAGGATCGCGAACAGCTTGTCGGCGGCCTGGCGTTCGCGTTCCTCCTGGTCGGCGGTGGCCGCGGAGTCGTAGAGGAAGGTGTCCCCGGCGTAGATCTCGACCAGGTCGTGCAGGATGACCATGGCGAGGGCCTTGACCGGGTCGACCGGTTCGTCCGCGTACTCGGCGAGGACCAGGGTCATCAGGGCGAGGTGCCAGGAGTGTTCGGCGTCGTTCTCGCGCCGGTCGGCGGCCAGCAGCGGGCTCTGCCGGAAGACGTTCTTGAGCCGGTCGACCTCGATGATGAACTCGATCTGGCGGCGCAGCCGGTCGGGGGTGCTGTCGGGCTGTCGCACGGCGGCGAACAGCGGGGTGTCGTCGTTGGGCACGGTGCCTCCCCGGGGCGGGTGTTGACAGTTCATCAGGACCTGGAGCTGTCGGAGCTGGGGGTACGGGAGGAGGATACCGGCGGCCGGTAGCGGCGAGGGCGTCGTGCGGGAGTGCTCGTGCGACTGGGCGCGTCACTTGGTCGCCGGCGTCCCTGCCGGTGGACGTCGAAGAGCCGTGCGGCGCCGTCGGGCGGTGAGCAGGGCCAGGGTTCCCGTGCCGTACCAGCCGAGTTCGAGGAGCACGCGAGCCGTGCCGTGCAGCGGGTGGGTCGCGGTCGGTGCGCCGAAGAGCCCCCAGACCTCTGCCAGGACGGCCACCGCGCCGGTGGCCAGTGCGAGACGCAGGGGCAGGCGGGTGGTGCGGGTCCAGCCCCAGTAGCCGGCCGAGACGTACACGGCCATTTCGAGGAGGAGGGCGAGTGTCGCTTCGGCGAGCGTCGCGGCGTTCATCGGGCGATCCAGTAGGCGGAGACGAGGTGGAGGACCGCGAAGGCGCCCGCGCCGAAGGTCATGCCGCGGTTGCGGTACCGGACGCCGATCGCGCTGTCGCCGGCCTGGGCCAGCCCGGCGACGGCCAGCAGCGGCCACGTGGCCGCATCGGTGGAACCGGTCAGCGACAGGAGTGCGACGGCCAGCCCGAGCGGGACGGCCCTGACCGCGTAGGCGCGGGCGTAGAGGTCGGTCCCGGCCGTGACCGGCCCTCCCCCGGGGAGGGCGAGGCCTGGGCGCAGGACCCCGGCGATGCTCGAACCGGCGCTCACAAGAGCTGCTACGGCGTTGGCGGCGAGCAGGGCGTTCATTGAATCCCCTCATGAATCATTCGAGCTGTGAACGATAATGAGACGGTATCATTCTGTGCGTGAGTGATGTCAAGGGAGCAGCAGAGCTGAGGGCCACGATCGTCTTCAACCTGGGGACACTCGGCGCCGTGGCCGCCGACCGGTTCGCGGCGCGGGTCGAGGCGCTGGGACTCAAGCCCAAACACGCCGGCCTGCTTGCGGCGCTCGACTCGGGACCCGCGGTCTCTCAGCAGGAACTGGCGAAGCGGCTCGGGGTGGCGCCGAGTCTGGTCGTCGCCCTCGCCGACCAGTTGCAGGAGCTCGGAGCCGTGGAGCGTGTCCGGGACTCGGAGGACCGCCGTCGACAGGTCCTCAGCCTCACCGCCGAAGGGCGTGCCCTGCTCTCGCGCTGTGCGGACGCCGCTCAGGACCTGGACGCCGAGCTGACCGCGGACCTGAATGCCACTCAGCGCGATGCGCTGGAGCACGCCCTGAACCTTCTCGGTCGGCGGCACCTCCCACACTGAGGGCGTGGCGGCACGGCCGTCCGGGGTACCGGGGCCGGGGCTCCGGGGAGGGGAACGCTCGGCGATGGGCAGGTCGCCCGCCGCAATATGCTTGTCATATTTGCTGGTGGCGCGGTGGGGGCGTGGGTGGACTTCCGGTTGTTGGGCTCGGTGGCCGTGGTGGCCGCGGATGGGCGGGAGCTCGCTGTCGGGTCGGTGAAGCGCCGGAGTCTGCTGGCGATGCTGGTGCTGAACCCGGGTGCGCCGGTGGGGGTCGAGCGGCTGACCGAGGCGCTGTGGGAGGAGGAGCCGCCGCGGCATGCGCGCACGGTCATCCAGAACCACGTGTCGGGGCTGCGCGCGGTCCTGGCCGCGCACGGGGCCGGCGACGGCGGGGGCGAGCTGGTGACCGACGGCGGCGCGTACCTGCTGCGGGTGCCCGAGTCGGCGGTGGACGCAAGGCGGTTCGAGCGGCTCGTACGGTCGGCCCGCTCGGCGCCGGACGCGGACGCATCGGTGGCGGTGCTGCGCGAGGCGCTCGGGCTGTGGCGGGGGCCGGCGCTGGCCGGGACGACGCCGAGCCTGCCGTTGCGGTGCGCCGCGCAGGCGCTGGAGGAGCTGCGGCTCGCGGCGGTGGAGGAGCTGGCGCGCGCGTACGGGCGGCTCGGTGACCACGGGTCGGCAGCCGGCGTGCTGGGCACCGAGGCCGCGCTGAACCCGCTGCGGGAGTCGCTGGTGGCCGCGCTGATGACCGCGCTGGGGCAGGCCGGGCGGCGCTCGGAGGCGATGGAGTGGTTCCACCGCGCCCGCCGGGCCCTGGCCGAGCAGTTGGGGATCGGTCCGGGGGCGGAGCTCGTCGAGGCGCACGAGGCGCTGCTGCGCGCCGACGCCCCCGCCGCGCGGCCCGTCCCGCCGGCCGTCGAGGGCGCCCCCGCCCCCGCCGCCGCCCCCGCGCAGTGGCCGTTCCCCCGGCGCCCCCGCGGCTTCTCCGGACGCGAGGAGGAGCTGGCCGCGCTCGACCGGGCCGCCGCCTCCCCCGGGGCGATCGCCGTGGTCGCCGGCGGGGCCGGGGTCGGCAAGACCGCCCTGGCCGTGCACTGGGCCCACCGCCGCCGGGCCGACTTCCCCGACGGGCGGCTGTTCGTCGACCTGTGCGGGCACAGTCCGCTGCCCGCGCGCTCCACCCCCGCCGTGCTGCGCGAACTGCTGCTCGCCCTCGGGCTGCCGGCCGAGCGGATGCCCCACTCCCCCGAGGCGCTGGCCGCCCGCTACCGGGAACTGACCGCCGGGCGCAGGATGCTGATCGTCCTGGACAACGCGCGCACCTCCGATCAGGTCCGCCCGCTGCTGCCCGACGGGGAGGGCTGCGTCACCGTGGTGACCAGCCGCGACCGGCTCGGCGGGCTGGTCGCCTCGGACGCCGCCCGGCCCGTCCCACTGGCCGAACTGTCCGCGCCGCAGTCCGTCACCCTGCTCACCGACACCCTGGGCCCGGAGCTGGTCTCGGCCGAGCCCGAGGCCGCCGCCCGGCTGGCCGCCCTGTGCGACGGGCTGCCGCTGGCGCTGCGCCTGGCGGCGGCCCGCGTCGCCACCTGCCCGACCCGGAGCCTTGCCGCCATGGCCGACGAACTGGCCGACGAGCAGGGCCGGTTGAGCCTGCTGGACGTGGAGGACACCAGCGTCGCGGCCGCCCTGGCGCTGACCGTGCAGCACCTGTCCGACCCGGCCCGCCGGATGTTCCACCGCCTCGGCACCCACACCGGCACCACCCTCGACAGCCGCACCGCCGCCGCGCTGGCCGGCGACGCACTGCCCCGGGCCGCGGGCGCGCTGGGGCAGTTGGCCGCCGCCCACCTGGTCGTCGAGATCGGCCGCGACGCCTACACCCTGCACGACCTGGTCCGCCTCTACGCCCGCAGCCTGCCGCCGCGCCCGGACGAGGACGACGCCGAGGTGCTGCCCCGCCTGCTCGACCACCTGGTGAACACCATGCTCGCCGCGTGCGCCGCCGCCGAGCCGGGCAGCGAGCCGTGCTGCGTCCCCCCGCCGGGGGCGCGGCGGCCCGTCGAGGTCCGTCCGTTCCCGGACCGGGCGAGCGCGCTCGCCTGGTACGCCGCCGAACGCGACACCCTGCGCGGAGCGGTCGAGGCGGCGGTCGCGGCCGGGCTGCACGACCGGGCCTGGCGCCTGGTGCTCCTGCAGTGGCCGCTGATCGTGTGGCAGGTCCGGGACGGCTGGGCGCCGCTGCTCGAACACGGCCTGGCCGCCGCCGAGGCCGACCTCGACCCCGGCGCCCAGTCCCGCGCCCGCGCGCTGCTGGGCTGGGTGCTGCTGGAGGAGGACCGGCCCGAGGAGGCCCTCGTCCACCTGGAGCGGGCGCCCGGCCTCGCCGCCCTGGCAGGCGACCGCACCGCGCAGGCCGTCGCCCTGGCCAACCTGGCCGTCGCCCTCGCCCGGTACGGCCACGACGCACGGCACGGCGGACCGGCGCGGGTGCGCGCCCTGCTGGCCGAGGCCCTCACGCTGGCCGAACAGGCCGACCGCGCCGACCTCGTCGCCCTCGCCCGCCAGCACCTGGCCGACCAGTGCCTGGCGGCCGGCGACCCCGAACAGGCCGCCCACCACGCCGCCCGCGGCCTGGCCCTCGCCGAGCCGCCCTTCCCGGTCACCCGCCGGGTCGTGCTGCAGACCCTCTACGGCCGCGCGCTCGCCGCCACCGGACACCCGGAGGAGGCCGCGCTCCACCTCGACGCCGCCCTGCGCTCCGCCCGGGCCCACCAGTTCGGCGACGGCGAGGCGGCGGCGGAGGCGGCCCTGCGCGCCCTGCCCGCCACGGCGGCGGGTACGGCGGGCGCCGAGCCGCGCGCCGCACGGCCGAGGGCGGGCCGGGCCCTGCCCGGAGGGTGCTGACGACCGGCCGCGGCCGCGCCGCGCCGCTCGGCGGCCCCGGCCTCCCCCCGGGAGGCGGGCCCGCCGACGGCACTCAACGACGTCAGGGCGTGAGGACCCACTTCTGGTTGTCCAGGCCGTTGCAGTCCCAGATGCCCAGCTGGGTGCGGTTGGCGGTGTTGAAGCCGAGCTCGTCCAGGCACTTGCCGGTCAGCACGTTCCTCAGCGAGCCGTCGGGCTGCGGGACCCACTGCTCGCCCGGGCTGCCGACGCAGTTGTAGATCTCGACCTTGGTGCCGTTGGGGCTGTCGGCGCTGCCCCACACCACGTTCAGGCACATGCCCAGGGCCCGCACGGAGTTGTCCAGCCCCAGGGTCCACCACTGGGCGGCGGTGCCGTTGCAGTCGTAGATCTGCACCGGGGTGGCGACGTTGCTGCTGCCGTGCGCGACGTCCACGCACTTGCCTCCGTAGCCGACCAGGCGGCCCTGCTTGCCCTGCATGCCGATGACGACCGGGCGGATGGTGTCGGTGGCGATGTCACCGGGGTGGCAGACCGAGGTGGACGTCCCGTTGCCGACCACGGTGTTGCCGGCGACCCAGTAGGTGATCGGCTGGTTGGAGATGACGTAGAAGCAGACCGTCTCGACGTGCCAGACGGTGCCGGCCGGCACGTTGTTGCAGGTCGCGGATGCCATCCCGGCGCCTCGGCCGGTGGAGCAGTTGCCGGGGGTGTCGGCCTGCGCGACGGACGGCAGGACGGCGACACCCACCAGGGCGAGCAGGGCGGTCAGTAAGGCGGCGAAGGTTCGGCGCATGCGAAGGACCCCTTCCGGTGGACACGGACCGACCAGGTGTGTGGTGGAGCGCGTGGTCGGTGTCGCCCAGCGTGGGGGATGTGGTGATGGACCGTCAACTGCCGTGAAAGCTTTGACTAAAACTTGTTCACATCAGCTGACCGCGACGAGGGCGCGTCGGCAGTGCCCGATCGCGAAGGGGCCCGTCCCCAGCGGGACCGACGCCCGGCTCCGGGCCGGGCTCGACGCCCTGCTGAACGGGCTCGGCTCCCCCGGCCGCGCCTGACGCGCTCCCCCGGCACGCGCACCGCCCCGGCACGCGGGAGCGCGGGCCGGGGCGGGGCGAGGCGGGCCGGGGCGGGGCGAGGCGGGGTGGGGCGGGGCGAGGCGGGGTGGGGCGAGGAGGCGTCAGGCGGGGACGATGGCGAAGGAGCCGTTGCTGAGCGAGGTCTCGGTGTAGGGGCCGCTGTCGATGGCCTGCGGAGCGTAGCTGTCGAAGACCTGCCCGTTGACGGTGACGCCGGAGAAGTCCAGGCGGCCGAAGGACGGGTAGCTCTGGCTCGGGGACTCGATCACGGCCTCGGCGCTGACGTTCTGGCCGTCCAGCCGCTGGACGGTGTTCTCGGTCCAGCCCTTGGTGGTGTCGGTGATCTGCAGGGTGTAGTCGGAGCCGCCGCTGTTGACCACGGAGGCGGTGAAGCTGTCGCCCGCGTCCACCGGGTCGCTGAAGTACTGCGGCGGGGCCGGGTACATCTCGTACCAGGCGGAGTAGACCGGGGAGCCGCTGGAGCAGTCGACCTGCACGCCGGTCTGCTCGACGGTCTGCGAGCCGTAGCCGTCGATGCCGACCCAGGGGGCGAACAGGTCGTTGGAGGTGTTGCACTGCACGGTGGGCATGGTCCAGGAGCCGGAGACGCTCTGGAAGCCGCTGCCCTGGGCGACGTAGCCGCCCCAGACGCCGCCGTCGAAGCGGGGGCCGTGACCGTAGTGGTGCGCGGCGTAGCTGTGCGCGGTGGGGGCCGCGGTGGCCGCGGGGGCGGCGACCGCGGCGGCCGGCAGGGCCAGCAGGGCGGCGAGCGCGAGGCGGCCGGTGCGGGACAGGGCCATGGAGGGCTCCTTGACTGGGCGTTGTGGGGGTGCCGCCCAGCTTGGGGGCCGCTTCGGGCGGCCGGGAAGGGATTCGGACGGACCGGAACCCGACATGGCGGGAACATGTCGAACGGTCAATCCCTTGATTTAGGTCACCTGGTGGCGCAGAGTCGGCACGTCCGCTGGCAGTGCAGCGCGCGAGGAGGGGTTGTGAACTGCTGTGGATTGAGGTCGTTTTGGTGCCCATAGATGTCCATGAGTTTGTTGTCGATGACGGATTGTCGGATCGATGGGACGACTGTCGATGGTGTGTGTGAGGGTGGTGGCACTGACGGGGAGGGGGATGACGTGACCGGGCCGAAGAGGAAGCTCCGGCGGATCGACGCGCCGTTCGTTGACTCACTCCTACTCACTGATTAGGAACGGTGCCGTGTCGGGGACGGGCATGCTCGCCGGACTCGGCCTCGGTGCGCTGGAGGAGCAGCTCTACCTGCGGCTGTTGGGCCTTCCGGCCGCCGATCCGCAGTGGCTGGCGGCGCAGTTGAACCTGCGGGCCTCGATCGTGGTCGCGGCGCTGGCCGTGCTGTCCGAGCTGGGACTGGTGGAGGCGTGCGCGGCGGGGGCGTGGACGGCGGTGCCGCCGGACGTGGCGCTGGAGGAGCTGCTGCTGCGGCGCGAGGTCGAACTGCGGCGCGCCCGGGGCCGGATCGGCGAGCTGATGCGCACCTACCGGCAGGGCCGCCCGGACGCCGAGGCGGCCGGGCCGGTGGAGGTGATCAGCGGGCGCCGCTCGATCGCCGAGCTGTGGCGCACCCTGCAGCTGGGGGTGCGTGAGCGGGTGCGGGTGCTGGACCGTCCGCCGTACGTGCGGCAATCCGATCCGCGGACCGAACTGGCGCTGCTGGGGCGGGGGGTGGCGACCCGGGTGGTGTACCACAGCCGGGTGCTGCGCGACCCGGAGCGGCTGGCGGAGATCCGGACCTTCACGGCGGCCGGGGAGCAGGCCCGGGTGCACACCGAAGTGCCACTGAAGCTGGCCCTGTTGGACGACCGGTGGGCGCTGCTTCCGGTCAGCGCGGGCACCGAGCTGGAGAGCATACTGCTGATCCGGCCCTCCACCCTGCTGGACGCGCTGGCCGGGCTGTTCGAGCTGTACTGGGCGCATGGAATGCGGCTGCCGGAGCTGTCCGAGGAGCCGCCGCAGGACCGGCACCGGCAGTTGCTGACGCTGCTGGCGGCCGGGCTCACCGACGAGTCGATCGCCCGCCAGCTGGGGGTCTCCACCCGTACGGTGCAGCGCTGGGTGCGGGAGCTGATGGACCGTTTCGGCGCCCGGACCCGCTTCCAGGCGGGCATCCAGGCGGCCCGGGCGGAGCTGCTGTAGAGGCTTTACGGCCTAAGGGTTTTACGGCCAGGAGGCGAGCAGGCCGTCAAGTTCGGCGGCGTAGAGCGGGCGGCGTCGAAGCCCATCGCGGTGAAGTGGCCGGCCAGTTTCAGGGACAGCACGCCGTGCAGGCGGGTCCACAGGCTCAAGAAGCGGTGGAGCGCCTCGGGCGGGGCAGGGTAGCCCTGGGCCCAGTCGTGGTGGTCGGCGAAGGTGGGCGGCGAGCGCGGTGGGGGGAGACTCCCGCCCGACGAGGGCGGCTACGCACGCGTCGAGCAGGATCGTCAATGATCTCGGCGGAGATCGCGGTGGTGTCCTCGGGCGCGTGGTAGCCGGGCACGGGGGTGCCATAGATCAGGAAATCCGGGCGCAGGGTGGCACCAGCGCGACGGTGACTGGCGCGGTCTTCGCAGTGGGCGTGGCGCTGTTCGTGGTGGGACTCGCGGTCCGGCGATTCGGCGCTCAGATCATCCACGCGGCGATGCCGTCGATCGTCACCGGCGCTGTCGTCATGCTGGCGCCTGGGCCTGTCGGGCGTCGGCAAGCCCGACTGGATCGGCCTGCCCGCCTTCCACGGCCCCTCCTTCCATTGACATCCTCCCCCGGCTAAAGCCGGGGGGATTCCAACACCCGTGGGGTGTTGAGGTTCACGGACACTCGACCGCTTGCGCGGTGTTGTCCCTCCGGTACCGGCGCGTGTGCGCGCTGGGGCCTTACGGCCTGTCCTACCGCGACGTTGATTGCTGCGTTGGTGTCGGCGTTGCAGGTGAAACCGCAGACGGTGCAGACAAACTCGGCTTGGTTCTTGCGCGAGTTCTTGTCGATCCATCCGCAGTCGCTGCATCGCAGGCTGGTGTAGGGGGCGGGCACGTCTTCGACGCGTCCGGGGGCTTTGTGTTCGGTGCGTTGGCGGAGCAGGCCCCAGCCCTGGGCGAGGATGCCCCGATTGAGTCCAGATTTGGCGGCGCGACCGTTCTTGAGGAACGTGCCGGGGTTGTCCGGGTCGGGCTTCGGCTTGACCGAGGCGGTCATGTTGCGAATGTTCAGCTTCTCGAACCGGATCAGGTCGTACGACCTGGCCAGGTCGGTGCTGGTCTTCTCGCACCAGTCCTTGCGGCGGTCGGCCTCGCGGGCCTTGAGCTTGGCGACCTTGGCGTATTCGGCGGTCTTGGTGTCGCTTCCCTTGGGGGCTCGAGCCGCGCGGCGCTGGTGCTTGCGGACCTGCGCGCGTTCCTTGACGGTGAGCTGCGGGCAGTTCAGGGTGCGCCCGTCCGAGAGGGCGGCGGTGACGGTCACACCCCGGTCTATGCCGATAATCTCGCCTGTTCCGGGTGCATCGGTCGGCTCGGGGATGACCGCGAACGCGATGTGCCACCGGCCGTTCCTGAAGGTGACCCGGAACGTCTTCGCATCCGGCAGGCCGGGGCGGCAGTTACGGAAGCGTACCCATCCGCAGCCGGGCACCTTGACCTGCGCCCAGCGGCGGTTCAGTTTCTGCACCACCACGGAGCGGCCCATGACCTGCCTACCGGTCTTCGCGTTCAGCTTGGCACTGCCGTCCTCGTTGTACTCGGGTACCCGGTCGGTGCCGATGACCCGAAAGCCCTCGTGCCGAAACTTCTTACGCCAGGTCGGCTCGCCGAATCCGGCTGTGAACTTGGCGTTCTTAGCCCTGGAGAAGTCCTGCAACGCCTGCTGCTGCACGGTCTGATTACCGGCGCGCAGCCACTCGCTGGCGGCTCGGGCCTCAGTCAGCTGACGGCACTGCTCGGCGAAACCCGGAGCGGACTTACGGCCGTAGTACCAATGCGAGTGCTGCTCCACGGCAAGGTTCCACACGTACCGGGCGTGCGCGCAGTGATCGAGCATGACGCTCGTCTGCTCGCTCGTCGGATACATCCGGAACCTTGCCATGACCTCACCTCAGCGGCACATATGACGGCGTGATCAATTTCACGCTCCGTCTCCCCACAGACTTGCACGACCGACTGACAGCCAAAGCCGCAACGGACCGAAAGTCCCCTCAACTCCGAGCTGCTGCACCTTCTTGAGATCGCTCCAGCCACCGTCTCTCCCGAGACACCGGATCGCCTTGACGGCGATTCGGCAATCCCTGACCTGCACGGGAAGCGCCATTCCCCCGTCGGCTAAAGCCGATGGCACCCTGGCGTTATCTGGTGGTCCGCGATCCTGGTCGCCCTGCCCGTGCTGGTCGCCGAGAACGCCGGACACGTCAAGGCCGTCGGCGAGATGACCGGCACGAACCTGGACGACAAGCTGGGCACCGCGATCTCGGCCGACGGCGTCGGCTCCGTGCTGTCCACCGCGCTCGGCGGCCCGCCCAACACCACGTACTCGGAGAACATCGGCGTGATGGCGGCCACCCGCGTCTACTCCACGGCGGCGTACTGGGCCGCGGCCGGCTTCGCGCTGCTGTTCGGCATCTGCCCGAAGTTCGGCGCGGTGGTGGCCGCGATCCCCGGCGGGGTGCTCGGCGGCATCACCGTGATCCTGTACGGCATGATCGGCCTGCTCGGCGCGCAGATCTGGACCAAGGCCCAGGTGGACCTGCGCAACCCGCTGAACCTGGTGCCGGCCGCCGCGGGCATCATCATCGGCATCGGCAACGTGACGATGAAGTTCACCAATACGTTCAGCCTCAGCGGCATCGCGCTGGGCACGCTGGTCGTCATCACCGGCTACCACGCGCTGCGGGCGCTGGCCCCGGCGCACCTCAGGACGCAGGAGCCGCTGCTGGACGAGGGCACCTCCTCCTACGACGAGGAGACCGGGGAGCCGCGCACCCCGTAGCCGCGGCTGTGGAAGTGACCGCAGGCCCGGACCGCCATGGATGCGGTCCGGGCCTGCGGTTCAGGACTCCGGCTCAGACGTCGCCGAACTCGCCGCTGCGGACGGCGGCGACGAACGACTTCCAGGCCCCGGACGGGAAGACGAGAGCCGGCCCCTGAGGATCCTTCGAGTCACGGACGGGCGCCAGGCCGGGGAAGTTGGGCGCCACCTCGACGCAAGACCCGCCGTTGTTGCTGTAACTGCTCTTGAACCATGCGGCGTCCGACAGATCTACAGGGCGAATCATGACGTTCCTCTCACGCCTTGCTTGCGGATCATCTCCAGCGACGCGGCCTTCGACAGCGCTTCCACCTGGAGCTGATGGTAGTCCCGCTCCCAGGCCTGAGCAGTCTCGGTGTCTCGCGCGAGGAAGCCGCGCAGCTGGCACTCCGAGTATGCCAGGAGCGTCCGATCCGCCAGGGTCAGCAGCGTGACCATCATGGTGAACGGCAGTTCTTCCGCGAGCGAGAACGGCGCCACCTGGATGGTGATGTTCGGGCGGCTCGCGAGGTCCTCAAGATGCGCCAACTGCCGCGCCATGACCCTGGTCCCACCCACCGTTCGCAACAAGGCCCCTTCATCCAGGACGAAGTACAGGCGCGGCGCTGTCCCCCGGTCAAGCAGCTTCTGACGCGTGGCCAGGAAGTCGAGTCGATCTGCGGCCTGCTCCTCGGTGATGCTGCCGCGCCGTACCGCTGCGGACGCGAAGGCCCCGGCGTACTCCCTTGTCTGGGCCAGGCCAGGCACGATGCCCAGCTCGAAGTGGGAGATGCCTTGGGCTTTCGCCTCTTGCTGCGCGTACTCGGGAAAGCCTTCCAGCAACGATGACCCGCTGAGACTCCAGTACGTCAGTTCCAATGTTCCACCGGTATCGAGGGCCTTGTCAGCACTACGAACCCAGTCAAGTGTGGGATTGCGCGTCCCCCTTTCAAGGTTCGAAATCTGACTATCACTCAGGCTTGTCAGCTCGCCGAGTTCGGTCTGCGTCAGGCCTGCCGCCTTTCGCAGCCTGCGCAGTTGAGCCCCAAACGCCTTGAGGGGTGAAGCCGATGGATCCAGCTGCGTCTCACGCATCGTCAGACCTCCGCCGCTACACGAATCCCACCCAGGGAAACTGTCAAGTGGGAAAGCCTTCCGATCGTAGGGGACGAAGCGCCACCATGGCTACACCCGGTGATTCGCCGGGCGCACAGCGCAACCTCGAACCCCTCTCGCGCCTGGAGCAGAGTTGAGCAGGACCCGCATCATGACCAAACCTCCCGTCCGGCGATCGGGCCAGCAGGTCTTCGTCCTGCGCGAAGACCCCGACGGGTCGGACGAGTTCTTCGTCCTCCTGGTCGATCCCGTCTACCGCGACGGGCTGACCCTGCCCGGCGGCAGCGCCGAGCAGGACGAGCTGCCGCACCTCGCGGCCCGCCGGCACCTCGAAACGGAGACCGGACTCGCCCTGTCCCTCCGCACGATCCTCACGATCGACTACGTGCCCGCCGCGAGGTTCCCCGAAGGCGTCAACTTCGTGTACGCGGGCGGGATGGTCACGCCCCAGCAGGTCGAGACCGTCCGCCGTCACCAGCCGCCGGAGGAGATCCGCGGCCTCCACTGGGTCCCCCAGTCCAAGCTGCGCGACGTCATGGCCGACGACCAGCACCGACGCGCCGAAGACGCCTGGGACGCCTGGGAGCACGGCGCCGGCCTCCCCCTCCTCATCCGAGGCGTCCCGGTCCCGGTCGGCTGACCAAGGCGGCGCTGCGGCTGCCACCTGGCGCCCGGAGACAGCACCTGACCGCCGGATTTCGCCCGCAATCCTCCCCTGAGGCACTCCCCCATGCTCACCGCCCATCACCCCCGCACATTCGTCGCGCGCCTCGACTCTCGCACCGAGTCCACGCCCCTGGCACGCCACCTGCTCCGCGCCTACCTCTCCGCGCTCCCCACCGGCGACCGTTACTCCGACGTCGCCGAACTCCTCCTCGGCGAACTCTTCGCCAACGCCGTCCAGCACTCCGACGCCACCACCGAGCACCACATCGAAGTCCGCTTCGCCGTCGTCAACTCCCGCCTCCGGCTCGAAGTCCACGACGCCGGCACCGGCCACCCCACCCTCCACACCCCCGCCCCGGACGACGAACACGGACGCGGCCTGTTCCTCGTCAACGAACTCGCCGAACGCTGGGGCTGTGCCTCCCGGCCCGGCGGCATCGGCAAGTTGGTCTGGGCCCTCGTCGCCCCCAAGCCCGTCCCCGCCCTCGTCACCGCCTGAAAGCCCGACCCACCATGCACCTCGCCACCCTCGCCACGCACGCCCTCTCCCGCGGCAGAACGCCCGCCGAGACGTACGCCCTCCTCGCCCGCCGCACCCGCAAACCCCTCCCCTCCGCCCGCGCGGTGTGCCTCGCCCTCGACATCCCCCTCGCCGAGACCACCCGCCGCCTCAACGACTGCTACGACGCCCTACTCGCCGATCCCCGCCCGGGCACCGAAACCGACACCGGCGAACTGCTCGAAGCCCTCGGCGTCTTCGACATCCCCAAGTCCCTCACCCCCACCGAACTCGCCGTCGTCGACCTCTTCCTGAACGCCATCGACGCCATGGGCGGCATCCGCGCCGGCCACCAGCACGGCCTCGCCCGCTGGTTCACCACCGGCAACCTCACCGCCGCCTACCTCTCCCTCGCCGCCGCCCACCCCCTCCCCCGCACCGGCAACCCCACTGCCTACTGGACCACCCTCGTCACCGCCGGCGAACTCCTCTCCGCCACCCCCACCCCCGACCCCCGCATCAAACCCGCCCTCACCCACTGCCGCACCCAAGCCACCCACACAACCCACCCGTAAGCACAGGAAGTCGACCCACCCGACTTCCTACGCAGCGCGGCGAATAAGGTGTCATCGCGCTGGAGACCAGCCCAGGACCGGTCCGAGCTCCGCGATGCCATGGCCAACGACCAGTACCGCCGCGTCGAGGACGCCGGGGACGCACGGGAGCATGGCGCCAGTCTCCACCTCCTCGTGCCGGGAATCCCGATCCCGGTCGGCTGATCGAGACCACCGAAGGCCCCTCCCCGGGCCCCAGTGCCCGGGCAGGGGCCGGCACCCGTTCCACCACTTCTACGGAGAGACCAGGGCATGGACGTGCGGCTGCTCCAGGCGAGACCTGGACAGATGCGTGGGCGACCTTAACCTCCCGCCCCGGGGCCCGGACGACCGGCCGTCTCCCTTGGCCGGCCTGAAAGCTCAGCTCAGGCACCGGGCGTCACGCTGCGGCCACTTCGAGTGTCAGTGGCGACTCCTACGGTTGCTGATACACCATCACTCAAGGGAGGGCACACATGACTTCACCGAAGAAGCCGCGGCGCAACTACAGCAGCGGCACCGTCGCCGGGGTGGTGAGGAAGACAACCTCGTCCGGCGAGCAGTAGTACAGCGAGCCCAGGCACATCGGGCAGGGGTGGGCGAACACGTAGATGGTGGTGCCGCTTGGTGCACGCCGATCCGGCCATTGGTCTGGACCGGAACAGGCCCGCAATGTGGCGTGGGACACGCTCCAGGGGCTCCGAGGTGAAAAGGGTCACTCAACGCGGGCCCGCGGGCGTCCGAACGGCGCCCGGGCCCGTGGGGACTGGCCAGGCGGCGGTTCGACACGGCCGGAGGGCCTGTCCGCTTCGGGACCTTGGTCATGAATCCGGCCGACCTTCGACCCGGTGGTGGCACGTGCGTACCCGGGCAACCGTGGACGGTCGCCCGGTGTGAACGGGCGGTGGCGCCGTCCGAGGTGGGCGGCGTCTTCCCTGCCGTCTACCCGGCGCACGGTGCGCGAGACGCGGCCGTACGCTCCGGAGGACCCCAGCCAGATGTCCCAGACCATCGACAACGCCCCGTATACCGCCTTCCACCGCAGGCTGGCTCTCGCCTGTTCCGGTGGACCGCTGCTCGACGGCTACATCCTGAGCATCGTCGGCGTCGCCCTGATCGGCATGCGCCCCGACCTCGGCCTGTCCACCGCGGAGGTCAGCCTGATCGGCGCCGCCGCCCTGGTGGGCATGTTCGTCGGCGGCGCCCTGTTCGGCGTGCTGACCGACAAGATCGGCCGGGAGGTGATGTACACCGCCGACCTGCTGGTGATGGTGGCCTGCTCGGTGCTCTCCTTCTGGGTGGACTCGGTGTGGGCGATCACCGTGCTGCGTTTCGTGCTCGGCATGGCGGTTGCCGCCGACTACCCCATCGCCACCTCCCTGCTCGCCGAGTGGCTGCCCACCAAGCACCGCGGGCGCCTGCTCGGCCAGCAGATCGTCGCCTGGTACGCCGGCTCGGTGCTCGCCTACGTGGTGGGCTACCTGTTCCTGGAGCTGGCCGGACCGGGCAGCTGGCGGTGGATGCTGGCCAGCTCCACCGTGCTGTGCGTGGTCTTCCTGGTGATCCGCCGCGGCTCCCCCGAGTCGCCGCGCTGGCTGGCCGCCAACGGGCGGGTCGGCGAGGCGGTGCGCGTGGTCGAGAAGCACCTCGGGGTCCGGGTGGACGGCCGGGAGCTGATGCCCGATGCGGCCGGGCGCGCCCGGCGCGCCGGCGGGCTGCGGCTGCTGATGACCCCGCCCTACCGGCGCCGCACCCTGTTCTGCGGCCTGTTCTTCCTCTGCCAGGTCGGCCCGCTGTTCGCGATGCTCACCTTCGGCCCGCAGATCCTCTCCTCCTTCGGCATGCCGGGCGGCACCGTGATGGAGACCCTGGGCACCGGGCTGATCAGCCTGGTCTTCCTGCTCGGCTGCTACCCGGCCCTGCGCCTGATCGACACCCGCGGCCGGCGCCCCGTCATCATCTGGTCCTTCGCCCTGATGACCGTCCCGCTGGCCCTGCTGGGCGTGTGGCCCGCCGCGCCGGCCGCCGTCGCGCTGACCGCGCTGTGCGCGTACGCCTTCCTGTGCGGCGGGCCCAACGTGCTCGACTGGACCTACCCCAACGAGCTCTTCCCGACCGAGATCCGGGCCACCGCCGTGGGCGTGGCCACCTCGGTGAGCCGGATCGGCGCGGCGGTCGGCACCTACCTGCTGCCGCTGTCGCTGACCGGGCTCGGCACCGGCCCGACCATGCTCATCGCCGCCGGCATCACGGCCCTCGGACTGCTGGTGTGCGCGCTGTGGGCGGAGGAGACCCGCGGAACGGCGCTGGGCGCCTCGCCGGCGCCCCACCGTACGGGCAAGGCGCCGGCCGTTCCGGCGCAGCGCGTGCCGCAGACGGTGCGCTGACGGCTGATGTGTGAAAGGCGGCGCTGCCCGGGGTACTCCCGGGCGGCGCCGCCTGCGGCTTCACCGGACGTCGATGTCCTTGACCGGGGCGGCTTTTGTCAAGCCCGTACCGGGAGCCGACCGATCGGCAGTAGCCTCGGCCCTCTGCAACGGCGGTTCTGGTGGGGCGATTTGGAGGCAGCAGTGACCGAGGGAAAGGCCGGGGACGGCGAGGGGGGCGAGGAGTTCGCGCTGCACGAGCGCGAGGCCGAGATCCGGTCGGCCGCGCGGGCGATCGAGGCGCTCACCCGGCCCGCCGGCACTGGGGTCGGGGAACTGCTGCTGTACACCGGTGCGGCCGGGCTGGGCAAGACCGCGGTGCTGACCGAGGTGCGGCGGGCGGCGAAGCGGGCGGGCTCCACGGTGCTGTTCGCCCGGGGCGGGCAGCGGCAGTGCCACGAGCCGTTCCACGTGGTGCGCCAGCTGGTGCGCCCGCTGCTGTCGGCCCTGTCCGACGCGGAGCGGGCGCAGGTCTTCGGGCCGTGGGAGGAGATCGTCGGCCCGGCGGCGGGACTGCGGCCGCCGGCCGGGCAGCTCGATCCGCAAGGGGTGCGGGACGGACTGGACTTCGTCCTCACCCGCCTCGTGCAACTCCGCTCGCCGGTGGCGGTGATCGTGGACGACCTGCACTGGGCCGATCCGGAGTCGCTCGGCTGGCTGGCGGGCTTCGCGGTCCGCGCCCGGGAGCTGCCGGCCCTGCTGGTGCTCGCCTGCCGCGACGAGTTCCCCGACGACGCCCTGCCGCTGCAGCGCGGTCTCACCGACCGGGCCGACCGCAGGCACGAACTGCGGCCGCTGCAGCCCTCCTCGGTCGCACACCTGGTCCGCGCGGCCCTGGGCGCGCGGGCCGAGGACGCCTTCTGCCGCCACGTCTGGGCGGTCACCGCCGGGAACCCGTACGAAACCGCCACCCTGCTGCGCGAGGTGGCCGACCAGCGGCTCGACCCGGTCGAGGAGAGCACCGGGCAGCTGCGCGAACTCGCGGCCACGGCACGGGGGATGACGCTGCGGCACTGGCTGGAGCGGCTCGGTCCGACCGCGCTGCGCTTCGCCTGGGCGGCGTCGGTGCTGGACACCGACATCCGGCCCGACCTCGCCGCCGCCATCTGCGCCCAGGGGCCGGAGACCGCCGCCCAGTCCATCCGGGAGCTGCGCCGGCACCAGGTGCTGACCGGCACACCGTCGGGCCGGCTGGAGTTCGTCCACCCGCTGGTCGCCACCTCGGTCTACCAGTCGATGAATCCCGCCGCCCGGACCGGGATGCACGGAGTCGCCGCCGTCGAGGTCGAGAACGCCGGCCTCGGCCTGCTGGCGGCGTCCCGGCACCTGCTGGAGATCCTGCCCGAAGGGGACGGCGCCATCGTCGACAAGCTGCGCCGGGCGGCCCGCGAGCACCTGGCCATCGGCGCGCCCGAAGCGGCGCAGCGCTGCCTGCGCCGTGCCATCAGTGAGCCGCCCGCCGATGAGGACCGGGCCCCGGTGCTCTACGAACTCGGGTGCTCGGCGTTGCTCACCGATCCGGCGACCACGGTCAACCAGCTGCGTCAGGCGCTCGCCGACCCGTACGGGCTGGGCCCCGAGCTGCGGGTGGACGCGGTCTTCCGGCTGGCCCAGGCGCTTGCCCACAGCAACCGGCTCGGCGAGGCGGCCGCGCTGTGCGCCGAGGAGGCCGCGCGCACCCGGCCCGGCCCGGGGCGGCTTCGGCTGGAGGTCGCCCACTTCATGTTCGCCGCGTTCCGGTTCGAGGACGAGGACGGCCCGGGCCGCTCCCGGCGGCTCGCGGAGTTCGCCCGGATGCTGGACACGGTCGGCCTGGCCTTCACCGACACCGTCGAGGACGGGGCGGCCCCGGGTGAGGCCGTGTTCGAGCACGACGGCCTGGCTCACGCGGTGGCCGTGCTGCGTTGTTGGGACCTCACGCTGCGCGGCGGCGACCGCGCGGAGGTGATCGCCCTGGCCGAGTCGGCGCTGCCGGGCGGCCGGCTGCCCCGCGGTCTCGGCTGGACCAACACCACGTGGGGCTTCGAGCTGCCCGGGGTCCTGGGCATCAGCTACCTGTACGCCGACCGGGTCGACCGGGCGGAGGAGCTGTTCACCGAGGCGGTGCGCGCCTACGAGGTGGCCGGGTGGAGCGGCGGCCACCTCGGCTTCGCCTACCTGCTGACCGGCATGCTCCGGTTCCGCTGCGGTGTCCTCGCCGAGGCGGAGGACTACCTGCGCCGGGCCCTGCGCATCGCCGAGCGGATCGGCCCGGGCACCCCGCTGCACTGGGACGCGGTCGGGGCGCTGGCCGAGACCCTGGCGGCGCGCGGCCGGCTGGACGAGGCCCTGGAGCTGGCCCGCGAGCACGCCTTCGGGCCGCCGTACCCGACGGTGATGGTGCTGCCCGACGCTTCCACGCTGTACGGCCGGCTGCTGCTGGCCCAAGGAGACACGTCGGGCGCGGCCGAGGCGCTGGCCGCCGCGGGCGCGGCCTTGGACGCGCGCGGGTGGCGCAACACGGTGTGGGCGCCGTGGCTGGGGCACCTGGCCCGCGCGGTGGCCGTCGACCAGCCGGAGCGGGCCCGTGGCCTGGCCGAGGAGGCGGTCCGCCGGGCCCGGGAGTCCGGGACGGACTCGGCCATCGGCAGCGCCCTGCGGCTCGGCGCCGCGGTGCACGGGCGGGCGCGCGCGGCCGAGCTGCTGGCGGAGGCGGTGCGGCATCTGGAGCGCTCGCCCGCCCGCTACGAGCACGCGCTCGCCCTGGTGGATCTGGGGGAGGCGCTGGGCGCGGCCCCGGCCGCCGAGGCCGCGCTCACCCGGGGCCTGGAGCTGGCCGTCCGGTGCGGCGCCGACGGTCTGGCCGCCCGGGCCCGTGGTCTCCTGCGCTCGGACGCCGCGGGCTGAGGCGGGCCGAGGCGGGCTGTGGCGGACCCGGCGGTGGGGCCGCGGGTGGGCCACTCTTGAATTTTACCGTCCCATGCAACTATTGTGATGACACATAAAGCGCACCTGCAAACGGTCGCTGGGCATCCCCGCCGCCGACCCCACCGGGAGTCCGACCATGAGCACCAACCTCTTCAGCCCTTACACCCTGCGGGAACTGACCATCCCCAACCGGGTCTGGATGCCGCCGATGTGCCAGTACAGCGCCGCGCCGTCCGGCGAGGCCGCCGGGGTCCCGACCGACTGGCACTTCACCCACCTCGCCGCGCGGGCCGCCGGCGGCACCGGGCTGATCATCGTCGAGGCCACCGCGATCACCCCCGAGGGGCGCATCAGCCCGTACGACCTCGGCCTCTGGAACGACACCCAGGTCGAGGCCTTCCGGCGGATCACCTCCTTCCTCAAGGAACAGGGCACCGTTCCCGCCGTCCAGCTCGGCCACGCCGGGCGCAAGGCCTCCACCGAGCGGACCTGGGTGGACCGCGGGCGCGCCCTCACCCCGGACGAGGAGCACGGCTGGCAGCCGCTCGCCCCCAGTGCCGCCGCGTTCTCCCCCGAGCACAGCACCCCGGACGAGCTGACGGTGGATCAGATCCATGAGATCGTGCGGAAGTTCGCCGACGCCGCCCGGCGCGCGCTCGACGCGGGCTTCCAGATCGTCGAGCTCCACGGCGCCCACGGCTACCTGATCCACCAGTTCCTCTCCCCGCAGAGCAACCACCGCACCGACGCCTACGGCGGCTCCTTCGAGGGCCGCATCCGCTTCGCCCTGGAGGTCGTCGACGCGGTGCGCGCGGTGTGGCCCGAGGAACTGCCGCTGTTCTTCCGCGTCTCCGCGACCGACTGGCTCACCGAGAACCCGCAGGACGGCCGCGAGGGATGGACCTCGCAGGACACCGTCCGCCTCGCCAAGGAGCTCCAGGCGCACGGCGTGGACCTGCTGGACGTCTCCACCGGCGGCCTCGTCCCCGACGCCCTGATCGAGGCCGCGCCCGGCTTCCAGGTGCCCTTCGCCGAGGCGGTGCGGGACGGGGCCGGCCTGCCGGTCGCCACCGTCGGCCTGATCACCGACCCCGCCCAGGCCCAGGACATCCTCGCCTCCGGCCGCGCCGACGCCGTCCTGATCGGCCGCGCGCTGCTGCGCGACCCCTTCTGGGCCCGCCACGCCGCCGCCGAGCTCGGCGGCGAGGTCCACTCCCCCGTCCAGTACCACCGCGCCTGACGGCACCCGTACGACGGCCGCGGCCGAGGAAGTGGCCGGCGGTGGTGGCGCTGGTGGAGCGGCGGTCGTGGGAGGCGTCCTCCACGACGTGGATCATGCTGCTGTCCGGGTCCATGCCGCGGTCCTTGGCCCAGCCGCTGACCAGGTGGGTCATCTCGTTGTTGGCGTCCAGGTAGGTGTCGGAGATCTGGGCGTTGGCGACGCTGTTGTTGTGGTCCTTCATCTGGTTGTCCCACTCCCAGGCCCAGGTGTCGACCAGGCGCTGGGCGCTGTCGCCGACCCACGGGATGAGGGTCGGCGGCGCGCCGATGACGTGGTACGCGACCTTGGCCTTCCAGTCGGCCTGGAGGTTGGCGTCGTCGCGCTGGCCCATCGCGACGTCCGCGCGGATCGCGTCGTAGACGCCCAGGCTCGCGGCGCCCTTGTTCATCACGTCCTGGATGTCGTTCTGCGAGGGGTTGGGCCCGATCGAGGACAGCTCCTGGGCGATCTTCGCGCTCTCGGCCTTGTGCAGGGTGGCGTAGGCGTCGGGGTTGTCGGACAGGCCGCGCATGACGCGCACCAGGCTGTCCTCGCCGACGCCCATGTGCACCGTGCCGTTGCCGTCGGTCCACACCGAGCTGCCGTGGTCCATGTACTGGGAGTTGCGGCCGTTGAAGATCTCGTGGGTGTCGTTGGTGTAGTCCGCCAGGGCGTTGGCCAGCGGCTGGCGCAGGGTGTCCTTGATCTTGTTGCCGCCCTGCCCCTCGTCCAGGGTGGTGATGGTGTCGTGCATGATCCGGGCCTGCGCCTCGGTGTGCTGCCCGGTGTGCGGGGCGCCGGCCGGCTGGCCGGTGGTCGCGGCCTCCAGCGCCGCGCCCAGACCGCTCTGGGACAGCGGGTCCGGGGCCTTGACCACGCCGGCGTAGGGGTTGGCGATCCAACCGTCCGGCCACTTGCGGTCCTTGAGCAGGTAGTGCAGGTGCTGGTTGCCGCCGCCCGAGTTCGGGTCCAGGTAGGCGGTGGCCGCATCCGGCTCGCGGCCCATGATGGACAGCACGTTGTCCAGCGGGTCGGCGCCCAGCGGGTCACCGCCGTGGCCGGCCTTGTAGCTCCACGCGTCGGGGTGCTTCTTCTCCGTCTCGGTGATGTCGTCGGCCAGGTCGGCGAGCATCGGGGCGGAGTACTTGCCGTCGCCCTTGGTCATCAGGGTGGTGAGGATCTGGTACCCGTACACCGGATCCGTGTTGGATCCGTAGTTGCGGTAGCCGGCGTCCTTCACGCCCTGGCGCCAGCGGCGGTAGAAGTCGGTGTTGGTGTCCTGGGTGGCGGAGGCCAGGGCATGGGTGAGGCCGCCCTGCAGGTCGGTGTAGGCGGCCTTCTTGTCGTCGCTCGGACTGCCCAGCTTCTGGGCCAGCTTGATCATGCCGTCCGGTCCGAGCTTGTCGAGCAGCGCCTGGGAGAACCCGGGGTGGTCCGCCTTGTCCTTCATCAGGTCCTGCAGCTGCGAGAGCTGGCCGGGGTCGAGGCTGTCCAGGTTGGTGGCCAGGTCGTAGGCCTGCTGCGCGTCGCCGGCGTCCCCGCCGCCCACCGCCTTGCCGTTGAACGTGGTGTCCAGCAGGCTGTTGGCCTTGGAGGCGCTGCGCAGGGCCGCGGCGATGCGCTCGTCGGCGCGGGTGGCGGCCTGGACGCCGGCGGCTATCGCCTTGGTCCACTTGTCGGCGGCGTCCTCGTACGACTGCCGGGCCTCGGGGTCGTGGTGCAGCGCCTGGCGGGTCGCCGGGTCGAGCGTGCTCTCGTCGAACACGGCGGTACCGGTGCCGGTGACCTTGAAGCCGTCCTTGACCGCGCCGTCGGCGGCGTCGCGGGTCTGCTTCTGGGCCGCGGCGAAGTCGGTGTGCGCCTCGTCGAGCAGCGAGGCCATCGCGTTGGCCTCGGTCTGGGCGTCGACGATCTGGCCCTTGGTGGCGAGGAGTTGGGCGTTGGCCAGGCTGGCGGTGGTACCGGTCCACCACTGACCGGCCCCGGGAGCGGCACCGGTCCCGCCCAGCACGTCCTGCTCCATGGTGGTCTGCATGGTGTGGAAGCGCGCGGCCATCGCGCGCCACTGGGTGGCGGCGGCGGACAGGGCGCCGGGGTTGGCGTCGAGTACGTCCTCGTATCCGAGCATGGTCACTGCACCTGCAGGGACTGGGCGATGGACAGGTTGGTGTTGCGGTAGTTGAACGAGGTCCCCTGCATCGCGGCGGCGTTGGCGTTCAGCCGGCCGGTCAGCTGCTGGACCTGCTGGTGCCACTCGTCCAGCGAGTCCTTCAGCGCCCCGGCGCTGGTCCAGCCCTTGAGCGCGGTGACGGCCGTCCCGGTCGCGTCGTTCGCGACCGCGCCGGCGGTGGGACAGTCGTGGGCCAGGTTGACCAGCGTGCCGTGCGCCTTGTCCAACGCGTCGTGGTTGACCGCGAATCCGCCCGGTCCTGGTGTGCTCATCTGCTGATCCCCCATGTCTGATGGCCCGATGGTGTGGTGTGTTGTCCACGGGTGCCGATGATCGTAGACCCGGGGGCCGGGGAATCGGCAAGGGATCCATCGTGGGTTTGTCACTGTTTCGTCTCCGCCCGGCGGGCGCGCGCGGCCGAAGCGAAGTGCCGTTCCCCCAGGGCCCGGTGACACACCCGCCCGTCGGCCTTGGTGGCCGACGGGCGGGTGTGCGGGGGAAGAGCGAGGAGCCCGGGCCCGAGGAGCGGTCAGGCGAGCAGGTCGGACTGGAGGGTGACGACCTGGCGGAAGGCCGTGGCGGGGACGCCCTGGGGGTTGGTCATGGTGACCACGGCCACCACGTCGGAGGCGGACAGGTACGCCAGCCGGGCGGTCGGCACCCCCTGGCCGGCGGTCGCCGGGGAGTCCTTGAGCGTCACGTCGACGCCGTCGACGGTGTCCCAGTCGCTGTGCGGGGCGGTCTTCGCGTCGGGCGCGGCCTTGGCCGGAATGTCCGTGCGCAGGCCGGAGAAGGTGTTCCAGGCCTCGGCCGTGGAGCCGAAGCGCAGCAGCCGGATCTGGGTGCGGGTGCCGTCGGAGGCCGTCCACTCCCGGACGGTGGCCGCCCGGCACGCGTTCTGCAGGAGCAGCACGCGCAGCTTGGCCGGCTCCTTCTGCTCGGCGGCGATCGCGTCGCAGGGGACCCAGGAGGCGAGGGCCGTCCCGGCGGGCGCGGAGGGGGCGGCGGAGGCCGTGGGGGTGGTCGGGCTCGCGCTCGCCGAGGGCGTGGCGGAGGGCGTGGCGGAGGAGGACGCCGCGGGGGTCGCGGTGGGCACCGGGAAGACCGGCGCGGTCAGGGAGCCGCCGGCCTCCTTGGGGGCGGGCAGCAGCAGGTAGCGCAGGTCCGCGTAGTGCAGCGCCTTGCCCTTGGCGTCCGGCGCGGCCTTGCCCGAGGGCAGGGGCGGCAGGGTCAGGGGCGGGAAGGTGTAGCGGCCGTCGTTCGCGGTGGCCAGGCCCGGGATGTCGGTGCGCTCGGGGGTGGTGACGGCCAGCGCGGCGCCGGTGCCGGCGAGGGCGAACACCAGGACGGCGCAGCTCCAGCGCACGGCGGCCTTGCGGCGGCGGGTGCGCCGGGCGGCCTGCTCCTCGGGGGTTTCCAGGGGTTCCTGGGTTCCGGGGTCCTGCGCGGCCTCGGGGGCCTCGCCGGCCTCCGGCGCCTCGGGGGTGACGGGGGCCGCCGGGGTCTCGGCCGGGGCGGTCTGGTCCGGCACGGGCTGCGGCGCGGCGGGCTGGTCGGTCATCAGGATTCCTTCGTGGATGCCCCCGGCCTCAGCCGAGGGAGGAAACGAGGCTCCCGCGTAGCGGGGCGGGGGAAGCTGGACCGCTACCAAGGCGGCATGGCGCCTCGTAGCTGATCATCCGTCAGATGGTTACAAGGATGACTGTTATGGTGTGACCCGTGACGGCTACTCGCGTGAAGCGGGCTTTCAAGTTCCGCTTCTACCCGACCGATGCACAGGCGGCTGAGCTGTCGCGCACGTTCGGGTGCGTGCGGCTCGTCTACAACAAGGCGCTGGCCGCCCGTTCCGAGGCGTGGACGATGCGTCAGGAGCGGGTGAACTACAACGCCACGTCGGCGATGCTGACGGCGTGGAAGAAGACGGAGGAGCTGGCGTTCCTCTCCGAGGTCTCCTCTGTCCCGTTGCAGCAGGCGCTCCGGCATCTCCAAGGGGCGTTCTCGAACTTCTGGCAGAAGCGGGCGAAGTACCCGACGTTCAAGAGCCGGAAGAAGTCCCGGAAGTCGGCCGAGTACACGTCGTCGGCGTTCCGGTTCCGGGACGGTCTGCTCACGCTGGCGAAGATGGCCGATCCGCTGGACATCGTGTGGTCCCGGCGTCTCCCGGAGGGCTCCGTTCCGTCCACGGTGACGGTGTCGCAGGACGCGGCCGGCCGCTGGTTCGTCTCCCTGCTGTGCGACGACGGGCCGAAGATGCCCGCACCCGTGAGCACGGCCATCGGAATCGACGCCGGCATAACGTCCCTTGTGACGCTCTCCACCGGGGAGAAGATCACCAACCCCCGGCACGAACGCCGCGACCGCGAGCGACTGGCCAAGGCCCAGCGGGACCTGTCCCGCAAGGCCAAGGGATCCGCCAACCATGAGAAGGCCCGGCGCAAGGTCGCCCGCGTCCACGTGAGGATCGCCGACCGGCGCAGGGACTTCCTGCACAAGCTCACCACCCGACTCGTCCGTGAAAACCAAACGGTCGTGATCGAGGACCTGACGGTCCGCAACATGCTCAAGAACCGCAAGCTCGCCCGAGCCATCTCGGACGCGAGCTGGACCGAGCTGCGGACCATGCTGGAGTACAAGGCCCAGTGGTACGGCCGAGACCTGGTAACCGTCGACCGGTGGTTTCCCAGCTCCAAGCTGTGCTCGGCCTGCGGAACCATCCGCGACAAGATGCCCCTCAACATCCGGGAGTGGACGTGCGACTGCGGAGCAGTCCACGACCGGGACGTGAACGCGGCACGCAACATCCTGGCCGCCGGACTGGCGGTTGCAGCCTGTGGAGACGGTGTAAGACCTCAACGGAGCACTCCGGGCGGGCGGTCGTCGGTGAAGCAGGAAGTCGTCCCACCGCAGCGCATGCGCGCAGCGGCTCAGCCGCGAGGCTGAGGGGAATCCCCCTCCCTTCAGGAGGGGGAGGAAGTCAAACGGAAGCTCCCGGAAGGGCGAGGCGGTCGAGCTGCAGGGTGAAGAGAGCGACGATCTTGTCCTTGGGCAGCGGTGCCACGCCCTCGGTCTCCATGACCACCAGGAGGTCGCCCTCGGCGGCCGAGCACTCCAGGTGGTCGATCGGCGCGGACGGCGGCGCCGGCATCAGGTAGCAGTGCGCCTCGGGGTGGCCGGGGATCTGCGGGCCGACGCGGAAGATGCCGGTGTCGCCGGTGAACACCGCGGTGTACTCGTTGATCTTCTGCACCTCCTGCTGGTTGAACTGGCGCAGCCGGAGCCCGATCACCAGGTCGTCCCCGCTGCTGCGGTAGGTCCGTACGCCGGTGCCCTTGATGTGCAGGCCCTCCCAGTAGGAGCGGAGCTTCTCGCGCTTGTCCTTGGGGATCTCCTGGAGGTCGGCCTCCAGCTCGTCGGCCAGCTGCCCGGTGCCGTACTCGTTGTCATTGCCGTAGCCGCCCTGGTCCGGGCCGAGTTCGTAGCCGGCCGGGACGGGCAGCAGCAGGTCGCGCAGGGAGCCGAAGTGGCTGCCGTTGGACTTGGCGCCGAACGGCGTGGCGCTCGCCGTCGGGGCGGGCGCGCCGGTGGGGCCGGCGGCGGCCGGAGCGGGGTCGTCGTACTGGGTCTTGATGATGCCGATGCCGATCGCCACGCCCACCAGCGCCGCCGCGACGGTCGCGGCGCCCGCGCGCAGCAGGCGGCGGGAGCCTGGGCGGGGCGGGGCAAGCGGCTGCTCCGGAGCGGGCTCCGCGGCGGGCGGCTGCTCCGGGGCATGTTCCGCGGCGGGCGGGGTCGGTGCGGGGGCGTCCGGGGCGGGGGTGTCCGGGGCGGACGGGGTTCCGGACAGGGTTCCGGTCACGGTGTCGTCGGTCATACCAGCCGCTCCCACTGCTGCTTCGCAAGGTCCTTGAGGGCCCCGGAGTCCACCGGCTTGGGGCTGAAGATCTCCACCGACATCTGCACCGTGCCGCGCTTGGCGGTGGCGAAGCCGTAGTAGTACTGGTCGCTGCTGTCGGACCAGCGCTCGGGCACGTCGTCCACCGTGTAGCCGCCGTTGGCGTCGTCGGCGAAGGGCTCCCCGTGGCGGGTCCTCGCCTCGTTGGAGTGGTCGGGCGCGTACTGGGTGAGCAGGACGCGGTACCTGATGTCGTCCTTCTTCCAGTTCACCTCGACCGCGCGCCGGAAGCCGGTGGAGTTCAGGTTCTTGAAGGCGAGCTCCGGCTTGTCGCTGAGCTCGGCGAGGTCGCCGACCGACACCCAGCTCGGCTTGTCCGGCAGGTCGCTCCAGGGGCCGCTGCCGGCCGGGGCGCTGACCAGCAGCTTGCGCAGGTCGCCGTCGATGGCCGGCGGCGCCGGCTGCTCGGCGGCGAAGGCGGCCGGGTCGACCACCTGGGCCGGGTAGGACGGGCGGGCGACCTGCAGCTTGGGCAGCGGCGTGGGCGGGCGCTGGGCCTGGATCGCGTAGCCGACGCCGCCGCCGGCCAGGGCGCCCAGCACCAGGGCGCAGGTGGACAGCAGCACCGGGCGGGGGCGGCGCGGGGCACGCGGCGCGGCCTCGGGCTCGGGCGCGGCCTCGGGCTCGGTGGCGGCCGTCGGGAGGTCGGGGTTGCCGGTCAACTCGCCTTCGGTGGGCGGGCTTTGGGGCTGCGGCGGGACGGGTGGCGCGGGCGGGACGGGTGGCGCGGCCGGGTCGGCGGCCGGCGCGGGCGGCGGCTGCGTGGGTTCGGTGGTCACGGAAATGGCTCCAGAGGAGGAAGGGGTGGCGTCGGAGGGCGGGCGCGGGCGCGGGCTCAGCCGCCGGAGGCGAGCCACTCGCGCTGGCGCTTCATCACGTCGCTCAGCAGCGCCTTGTCCGGCGTGCCCTTCACCTCGACGTCGATGGTGTACTGGACGTCGCCCTGGCTGCCGATGCCGGTCATCGAGCCGGTGAACGCCTCGTTCTTGGGCTTCTTCCGGAAGCCGTGGGCGTTCGGGTCGCCGTCGATGTCGATCGGCTCCTCCGACTTGATGTTGTAGAACTTGACGAACCTGCTCGCGATGTCGGCGGAACCCAGGTGCAGCAGGGTGACCGTCACTTCGGCCTTGCCGTCGGCCGTCCGGTAGGTGCGGGTGGCACCGTCCTTGTAGCCCATGTTGCCGAGGAGGGTGTCGATGTCGTCCGGCTTGCCGAACATCTCGGAGACGTTGTCGTGGGTCAGCGCCATCCCGTCCGCGGGCCCGTACGACTCGCCGCCGTCGGGGATCGGGAGCAGGAAGTAGCGCAGGTCGCCCTCGTGTTTGGAGCCGTTGACCGTGCCCTTGACGGTGCTGGTGGGCTTGGGCTCGGTCGGGACGGCGGTCGGCACCGGGACCGGGGTCGCGGAGGGCGTCGCACTCGCGCTCGCACTCGCCGAAGCGGTGGCGCGCGGGGCGGGCGCCGCGGCGGCCGGGCGGCTGTCCGGCTTGCCGACCGCGACGGTCACCGCGGCGCTGGCCGCCGTGACGGCGAGCAGCCCGGCGGTGGCCAGCGCGACGCCGACGGCGCGGGGCAGACGGCGCGGGGCGGGGCCTGGTACGGGACCCGCGACGACCTCGGGCACCGGCTTCACGGCCGGCTCCGGCACGACGGCGGGCTCCGGCTCCGCGACCGGCTTCGGCGGCGGATCGGTGAAAGCGCTCTCGTTTTCGGGCGCGGACAAAGGACTCCCCCAGGGGAAAAGTGGATTTCGCACGCGGACCACTCTCGGATTCCGCTCCCCCGCGGCTCTCCGGACCGTCCGCCACGTGGCTCAGCAGGCATTATGAGAGTTCGATGACAGCGGTGCCAACAAATTCAACCACCGCACTCCCGCCCAAGATCCACAAATCGGACACGCCGTAATCCAAACGCAACCGGCCGACCGGTGTGCCGGGGAAAGGCGGTGGGTCTTCGCGGGCGAACCGGTTCACCGCCCGGGCCACAGCGGTCCGGTGACCGCGCGACAGGGAGCCGGGGCACGGTCCCGGTCGTGGCGGGCCAGCGGGCCCCGCCGTGTCCGGCCGTACCGGGAGCGCTCAGGCCGCGAGGGCGGTTCGAGCCGCGGACGGGACGTCGGGCTCCTCGGTGAGCCAGGCCAGGTGCCCGTCGGGGCGCACGAGGGCCGCGGTGACGTCGTGCCAGGCGGGGTGGGGCGGCTGGGCGGGCCGCTGTGCAGGGTCGGGCCCGGGCGGGCGAGTTCGTCCTGCTCGACCTCGCCGGCGAGGTCGAGCAGGACGGGGCGGCCGGGGCGCAGCAGGGTGAACAGGCCGGTGGTGTCCCAGCGCAGGTCGGGGGCGCGGGTGCCGGTCAGCGGGTGGGCGTCGGGGGCGCCGGGGTAGGTGACCGCGAGGCCGGCCGCGCGTTCGGCGAAGGTGTCGGAGAACTCGCTGACGCCGTCGATGAGTTCGCCGATGAGGTCGCACAGGGCGAGGGTCTCGGCGGCGTGGTCGGCCATCAGGCCGCTCTGGGCGCGGGTGCGAGCGACCCCCGACTGGATCGAGACCGCGGTCGACACCGGGAAGGTCGACATGGACGGCGAGCCGGCCCGCCTGCTCCAGGGTGAGTAGGCGATGCCCCGCGCCTCCGAGCGCAGGTCGGCGGCCGCCGAACGGCACGCCGACACCGTCCGCAAAGTCCTCTTCGAGGCCCGCCCCGCCGGGCTGACCGACCGCGTCCACCAGGCCGGGGCGATCCCGCTGCGCCCCGGCGTGGTGGCACCGCTGTGGGGCGGTACGACGTAGGGCCCGGTGGATCGGGGTCCGTGGTCAGGCTCGTCCTACGTCCTTGACGGACGGGTCAGTTGGAGAAGTCCTGGGTGAGCCAGACGGTTCCACTGGCATCCCGGTGGACGGCGATGCCGATGTGGGTGAACTCGCTGCTGAGGATGTTCTTGCGGTGGCCGTCGTTCGGCGGCGTCTCGTTCAGCATGTCCTGGGTCAGGCTGACCGCCATGGCGGCGATGTCCTGGGCCGAGGTGGAGACCCCGTTGCCGTAGCCTATGTTCTCCCCGACGGCGTTCCACTGGACGCCTGCGGCCGTCTCCCGCGCCCCCAACTCGGCCTCGCCCGGGCACTGGTGGGACATGCCGCAGCCGCCGGCCATCGTCTGGTCGTGGGCCCCGGCGCTGCTGGTCAGCCCCGACGTGATGGTGTAGGCGGGCAGGCCCTGGGCGGCTCGCGCCTGGTTGATCAGTTTGAGGACCTGCTGCACGGCGTCCGAGCTCGAACCGGTCTGTGCAGCCGGGGCGGTCTGCGCAGCCGGGGCGGTGGGTGTGGCCGCGGGGGCGGGGGCGTGCGTGGCCGGGACGGACGGGGACGACGGCGCGGACGTGTGGAACACCGGGGCCGGAGCCGGAGCGGAGGGCCGCGCCGAGTGGGAGCCCTGGGACTCGCCGCCGGGGCGCGCGGTCGCGGATTCCGGAGCGTGGGAGGCCGGGGCGGACGGCGACGGTGAGGCGTGCGAGGCTTCGGCCGAGGCCGCAGCGGAGGGCCCCGCCGCGTGCGGGTCGGCCTGGTGGCGGTGCTGACCATCGGAGTCGCTCTGGTGCCGGTGCTGGTGGTGCACCTGCCACCCGACGTGGCTCGCGTACGTGTGGGAGCCGGGCGCGGCGGAGGCTCCGCTCGCGCTCAGCAGCGGCAGCATGAGGCCGGCACCGGCGATCCCGACGGTGGCGGCCAGACGCGGGGTGTGTCTCCGGCGCGCACGGCGATGCCGGCCGGTACTTGAAGTCAGCATGGGGCGTCCCTCTGCGACGCCTGCGAGGTGAGCTGTCGGGTTCGGGCCGTGAGGTAGCCCGGCCGCACGCAGCGGCTTCACCCCTAGCCACACCCGTCTCGTCCGCGAACGGACCGAGCAGGGCGCGGCGAACTACCTGGTTCCCCCGCTCCTGCCCGGTGCACTGCTCGACGTCCGGCCGACCGGTGGACAGGACTCGGCGTCCCGGCGGCAGGGTCCGCAGGTGCGAACAGGTCGAACGCTAGGCAGATCGACCCGGAAGACACAAGTTCGTATCATCCACATCACACGAAAATTCGGCAAAGATCTGATGGAATGCCACATTGGCTGACAAAGCGCCGCATAAATACATGAATCGGACAACCCTCCCGGCTGTCGATGCCGGTCGCGACGGCCACCGCCCCCCTCGGCGATCACGTCTCCGAGCCCGCCGAGCACCCGGTACTCAGTCGGCGCGGGCGCTGCCGAAGGTACGGCGGTAGGCACCGGGGGTGGTGCCGAGGGCGGCGCGGAAGCGGCGGCGCAGGTTGACGGCGGAGGCCAGGCCGACCCGCACGGCGACGGCCTCCACCGGCAGGTCGGTCTGCTCCAGCAGCACCCGGGCGGCGTCGACGCGCCGGGCCAGCAGCCACTGGCCGGGGCTGGTGCCCAGCTGCTCGGCGAAGCGCCGGGCCAGGGTGCGCCCGGAGAGCCCGGCGCGGGCGGCGAGATCCTCCACGGCCAGCCGCTCCCCCAGGTGTTCCTCGGCCCACTCCAGCAGTGGGGCCAGCGACTCGTCCGCCCGGGCGGGCGCCGGGACGGCGGCGTACTGCAGCTGGCTGCCCTCGCGGTGCGGGGGCAGCACCATGTGCCGGGCGACCTGGGCGGCGTAGGCCGCGCCGTGGTCGCGGCGCAGCAGGTGCAGGCACAGGTCGATGCCCGCGCCGGATCCGGCGCTGGTGGCGACGTCGCCGTGGTCGACGTACAGCACGTCCCGGTCGACCGTCAGGGCCGGGTACTCGGCGGCGAGTTGGGCGGTGCGGGCCCAGTGGGTGGTGGCGCGGCGCCCGTCCAGCAGTCCGGCCTGGGCCAGGACGAAGGCGCCGCTGCAGATGGACACGATCCGGGCGCCGCGGGCGTGGGCGGCGCGCAGCGCGTCCAGGACGGCGGACGGTACCGGGGAGCCGGGCGGCTGCCAGCCGGGGACGACCACGGTGTCGGCCCGCTCCAGCGCCTCCAGGCCCGCGTGGACCAGCAGCGGGACGCCGAGGGTGGTCGGCACCGGGCCGGGGGTCCGGGCGCACAGGGTGAAGTCGTAGTAGGAGGGCAGTCCGGCGCGTTCGGTGCCGAAGGCCTCGGCGGCGCAGGCGAGTTCGAAGGGCGCCTGGGGCGCGCCGAGCAGGGCCACCACGCGGTGGCGGGCCGGGTTCGCAGCGGAGGCGTCCATGGCAGGAATGTACCTGAGGATGTCTTTTCGGACTCTGGGGCGGTGGGGGCGGCGGCGGCCACAGTGGGGACATGAGCGAGAACGACGGAAACGACGGAAACGACGGGCTGAAGACGACGCTGCTGGCCGGGGACGTGGAGCCGGTCGCGGTGGGGCCGGGGATCGTGCGGCGGCGGCTGACGGCCACCGGGTACGCGCGCGGCTGGCTGATCGACTTCGCGCCGGGCAGCCAGTGGCCGGAGGTGGACGTGCACCACACCGAGGAGCGCTACTACGTGCTCAGCGGCGAGGTGATCGAGGGGGACGAGCGCCATCCGGCGGGCAGTTACGTGGTGTTCGCGCCGGGCAGCAGCCATCGGCCGCGCACCGAGACCGGCGCGCGGATGCTCGGGATCACCCTGGGCTCCGCCTGACGGGCCACCAGGGGTTGGCGACGGGTGCGGCCTTGAACGGATCGCCCGCGCACGGACGTGGACGGGAGTGGGGCGGCACTGCGCGCCCATGGGCGGCCACATGGACAGTCGATCGACATATGTCGCCGGACTGCCTATTATGGGCGGTGCGCCGGCCGCCGTGCCGGCGCACCGCCCAGAACGACGGGATCGCCGACTACTTCGGCGACGCGATCGAGGTCACCGCCCGCGGCCTTGCCAACTGCACGCGCTGGACGCCGCCTTCGACGCCCACGGGATCCGCCCCGGCTGGCAGCACCGGCTCGGCATGGACAGCCGTACCCTGCTGCCGGGCATCCCCAACGGCATGGCCACCCCGGTCGCCGCGAACGGGCACTGGGTGGTCCTGGCCAACGGCCCCGACGGCACCGGGCTGTACACCGGCACCACCGACGGCCACGGCGAGCCTCCTGGCCCGGGCCCCGGGAGCCGCCCCGGGCCGCCCAGGCTACGGTGGTGCCGTCGGTGGCGACCCAGCTGTGGAAGCGCCCGTCCATGCCCCGGCCGGCTCCGGCGCGAGCACTACCTCCTCCGCCAGCCTGGCCGGCGGCCGCCTGCTGTGGCTGGACACCGTTCCTAAAGACTGAGCGGGAGTGAGTCCTGTTGCCAGGACCTTTGCTCAGCCGAACGCCCCGAACGGTCTTGGGCGTTCTGGTCCACCGCGTTCCTGCCGCGTTCAGCGCCAGCGGATCCTGTCCGTGGTCCGGGTACGCGGGGGCGGTTTCCCTCACGCCCCCGGTCGCCGGGTCGGGCCTGTCCGGTCCGATGCCCGTACACATCACTCTGGTGTGCACGGGGCGGTGCCGTCCGTCGCCTGATCCGGTATCCGAGGGCGCGTCGTGCGATCGCCACGCTCGCTGTCTGGTGGCGGTTCACGGGGCGTTTCGGTGCAGTGAGGGGCTTCTGCCAGTGCTCGGCTCCCCACATGGAGGTACAGGCGGGATCGACCGCGATGACCGAGATTCCCGCTTCGGCGGTCATCGCGAGGGGCCAGGCGCGCAACTTCGCGGTGGGCATGCCGTTGACGAGCTTCCGGAAGCGGCGTTTGTGGCCGTGCTTCTCGCGGGTCCTGGAGTCGGTGAAGTCCAGGTCTTCGATCGCAATCGCCTTGGCGCCGGTGGCCCGCGCCCAATGCACGAGGCGGATGATCGCGTGCCGGACCTGCGCGTCCCGGTGATCGGCGGTCCCTGACAGGGTGTAGTCGAAGCGGCGGGGCCGGCCGATGGGGTTGCCGTGGGTGTCCGGCCGCCAGGCGGCGAGGTGGTCGGCGTTCATGTCCACGCCGATCACTTCGCCGCACCGCAGGGTTTCCAGCGGCACGACGGGCAGGTCCTTGCGCTGCCAGTTCGCGTCCAGGTACCAGCGGTCCCGCTCGACGTCGACGTGGATGCGGTAGACCACGGCCCGATTCGCCTCGATACGATCGCGCCATTCCTCGCCCCGGTGCGGGAACGACACCTTGGAAGCCAAAACGTACCGGCCGTTCGGGGCATTGGCCACGTGAGCGAGCGGCGCCGGCAGCCTGATGCTGATCTCACCGTCGGGGGTGACCCGGATCGTCTCGTTCCCGTAGCGCTTGCCCGACTCCCCGTCGGCCGAGAGGAACCAGCGAGCGGCATGCCACTGGGCGCGCCACTGCTCGACAGTCCTGCCGACGGCTTGAAGGTTGTGCCGGTTGTTGAGCAGCTTCCACCCGCCGCGCACCACCGCGACCCGGCCGGCCTCGCGGTCGGCCTTCACCCGTTCGCACTCGCGCTCCAGGTGTGCCAGGCGGCGGGACTTAGCGTGCCATTCCCGCCGCGACCGGTAGCCGCCGGGCTGCCGGTTGGTGCCCTTTCATCCGAGTGGCAGCGCGAGGCGGTGGCGGACCGTGGCGATCCCCGCCTCCAGCGTCTGCAGGTGCTGCCATTGCGCGCGACGCGACAAGCCCCACTGGTCGTGCGTGGCCTTCGTGATCGACCCGGCCCAGCGCGACGACGACTCCGGGCTGAGGTCCCGCTTGCGGGCGGACCACGTCCCGGCGGAGTGCTCCAGGCCGTCGGCGACACGCCGGGCCAGATCCCGCGAGGCGAGGGAACCGAGGTGCCCGCCGACCAGGCGCAGCACCGCGTCGTCCTTGGCGGTGAGGCCCTTGAGCCGGTCCCGTATGCACACACCCGACACGGCATCGGCGACGAACGGCCGGGCGATCTGCCGCAACACCGCCACCCCGACCCCCGACCCTCGCGAATCCTTCGACCACGCACATGCTGGCACACGCTGCAGCATCAACGGCCCGAAACAGGCAAAGCGGAACCTTCTCGACAACACTTCAGCAGAAACCGGCAAAGTCCGCTCATGAACACCAAAGATCACTCAACAACACTCAGCTGCCAACGGTTCACCACCCCCGCCCAGGCCACCGCCCGCAGCACCATCCGCTCCGGGGCCGTGGACGGATCGGGCGTCGTCGACCTGCTGTCCGCCGACTCCCCGAACGCCCCGCGCCACACCACGCTGACCGCCTCCGACCAGGCCGTCACCTATCAGCTCACCTCCGAGCGGCCGGCCGGCGGCTGGACCAACGCCGCGCTGCCCAAGCTCTGGCAGGTCCCGCTGGCGGGCGGCGCCCCGCAGCGTTTGTCCTGCGACCGCGGCGGCCAGTACAGCCCGGCCGCCGACCAGGGCACCCGGGTGGTGTGGCTGGACGCCACGCCCGGCCGGGCCGACCTGGTGGTGCGCGAGCGCCCGGCGGGCGACTGCTGAGCACGCGTCACCCGCCTGCGAGACGGAGGCGGGGCCACGGGGCGGATCGCCCCGTGGCCCCGCTCGCGTGCGTTTCGGCGTGAACCGGCCCCGGCGCTCGGGGTCGGC